>NZ_JAHBDE010000002.1:0-191482 GCF_019956175.1 Pseudomonas sp. BF-R-30
TGTAGAACCTTGCTGAAGGGCACCGATGCGATATTGATCAACTATGGTGCCTTAAGCGGACTCACTCAGCGAACAGCCGTCGGCTCTTCGCGCCGACAAGGCCCTAATGCGTTTTTACACACTCTGGGCCGGTTTCTGCCGATCACCACCGGCAGCTATGGGATGAAAGCCACTTCTTACGACTCGACTGCGTCGGCCAAAACCAATTGCTTGCGGCACGGAACCTCTCATCTTTGGCATGACGCACACGTCCACATTTTCAAATGTTTAGCTTCGACGCTGGAAAGGCGTCACCCTCGCGTCTCGACACGGCGAGACGTGTGAACTGCGGCAAGCGGCGTTCCAACAGGCCATTCGTCTCACCAGGGTCTGTTGACGTTTTGCTGCGAACCGCCGCGATCAGGGAAATGCGACCGCCGCCGCGAGATACAGCAGCAACGCCAGCAGCAACAACACGGTGAAGCCCAGGTGGATCGCCAACAGGGTCGCCAGCACGGCCGCCACCACCGATACGCTGGCGTTGACGCCCCAGGCGATCGGCACCAGTGCTTCGGCGCGCGCGGAGACGCGCCCGAGTCCGAGCGGAAACGGCATGCCCATGGCGAACGCCAGCGGCGCTACCAGCGCGGCGCAGATGCCGAACCTGGCGAGGGTCCCCACCGGCGCCAGCAGCTGGAACAATGGGGGCAGGGCGATCAGGTAGAGCAGGGCGATCGCGCAGATCGCCAGGACTGGCCGCGCGAGCGGATGACGGGGCCCCACACCCGTTCCAATGTCCCCCCGCCGCCGACCGGAGTAACGGCTGCCGAGGCCAGCGAAGATCAGGAACGCGCTGAGCGTTACCGCCACCGAATACAACGGGTGGCTGAGGAAAAGGGTGAACTTCTGGATGAAGGCGATTTCCACGAACATGAAGGCGAAGCCGATGGCGGCGAAGTAGGACACGACCCGAAGTTCGAACCTGGCCAAAGCCGCATTCCGAGAGCGTCGCTGGCGCCGCCGCGCCACCCATAGCGGCGCCAGGATCAGCAGCACGGCGGCCACGCTGGACTGCAGCAGCGTGGCGATCAGCACCGGATAGCCCCACTCCAGCATTGACAGGCCGCCCTGCGCCTTCAGCGCCAACAGTTCCGGCAGCGAGCGCCACTTGAAGAAGTGGAAGAAATACGGCCGATCATCCGTAGTCGGACGCACGTCGAACTTGTAGCGCGCCAGGAACTCCGCGCGCTCGCCGGACAGCAGGGCCTGCGCCGCGTCGAAGAACCAGGGCCGGTCGAGCAGGTTGTAGCGGTTCGCCTCGGCCACGGTCATCCCGGGGTAGTAGGCCAGGTCGAAGGAGCGCGCTCGGCAGAACTCCCGCAGCACAGCGATGCCGGCGTCGTCGAAATCCCTGTTGCTGACCAGCAGCGTCGCGGTCTTCCAGCCGCGGATCATGACGATGCGGCGCGCCGCGCTGGCCTGCCCGTCGCGCTCGATGGCCGCGGCCGCGGTGGCCAGCAACCTGGGAACATCGCGGGGCGGCAGGGTGACCCAGCGGGTGATGGCCAGCAGGCCGCCGGGCGCGAGATGGCGCAGGTACTCGGCGAAGGCATCCACCGTGTACAGGTAGTTCTCGGACAGCGCATGCAGGCCGCCCGAGGCAGTACCGAAGGAGTCCAGCAGGGCGATCTGGATCAGGTCGTAAGGCTCGCCGCGCGAAGCCACCAGGCCGCGCGCCTCGCCGATCAGCACACGGACGTTGGGCGCGCTGTATGGCTTGCCGGAGAAGCCGGCGAAGCGGCGCTGGACCAGATCGATCACCTGTGGGTTCAGTTCGATGGCATCCACCGCACTGGCGCCGTGGTAGATCGCCTGCAGCACATCGGCGCCGGCGCCGCTGCCCAGCACCAGCACGCGGGGTTGCCGCAGCAGGTGATAGGGCAGAGCCGAGGTCAGGTAGTCCAGGTAGGCGAGCGGCTCGCGGCGCCCGTCATAGCGGTTCAGCACGGAAAGGCCGTCGCCGTCGGTGAAGACGGCCAGTTGTGCGGGCGGTTCCTGCGTCGCGTTGAGGCTCAGGCCCGGCGCGTGGCGCAGGGGAATGCTCGGGCTGTCGACGACCGTGAGCAGGCCCAGCGGACTCCAGGTCTGGGTGATTGCGCGCGCATCCTTGATACGCAGCGTCTGGCTCAGTTCCTTGTACTCGGAGGGCGACAGGGCGATCCAGCGCCCGGGCACGCTGGCCGGTACCGCGACTGCCGCCGCCAACAGCAACGGCGCGAGCCAGTGCCTATGCCCCGTGCAAGCCATGCTAGCCAGCGCCCCGGCGGCGATGCCGGTGCCGCCCAGCAGCCGCAGCGCATCGACGGGCGTCAAGGCGAACAGCGCGGCGACGATCGCAAGGCTGCCCACGCCGGCGCCGAGAATGTCGAAGGCGTAGATCCGGTGAATCTGTTCCTGAAAGCAGGTGAAGGTCAGGCAGATGCACACCGCCGCGCAGAAGAACGGCACGAACAGCAGCAGGTAGATCATCAGCAGGCGCGCCGACTGCCGCGCGTCCCAGAGAATCTCGAGGGGATTGAACGGAACCTGCTGGGCCAGGCTGAAGCAGGCGATGGCGCTCAGCCCGAACAGCACCGCGCCGCCGATGAACACGCCATGGAAGCGCGGCGCCAGCACAGGCCGCGCCAGCGCCACGGCGGTGCCGGCAGCTCCGTAGCCGAGCAGCGCGACGCTGATCATCATGTAGGCGAAATGGTGCCACTGGACGATCGAAAGCAGTCGCAGCAGCAGCACCTCATAGCCGAGCGCGGAGGCAGACAGCAGCGTCAGGGCGAGCAATGGCGGCGAATGCATGCTCAACCGCCTCCGACCAGCGGCACGAAGCGCACAGGCAGTATCTGCCGGGTGGACACACTGCCATCGCCGGCCTTCTCGATCAGCAGCAGGTACTGGATCATGAACGGCGCGCCGACCGGGATTACCATCCGTCCGCCGGCCTTGAGCTGGGCGATCAGTGGCGGCGGCACATGGCTGGCGGCGGCGGTGACGAGGATGGCGTCGTAAGGCCCGTGCTCCGGCCAGCCGTGGTAGCCATCGCCCAGCCGGGCCTGCACGTTCGCATATCCCAGACGGCCCAAGCGCTCCCCGGCCTGCACTGCCAGCGGCTCGATGATCTCCATCGTGTAGACCGCCTGCGCCAGCTCGGCGAGGATCGCCGCCTGGTAGCCCGAGCCAGTGCCGATCTCGAGTACCACGTCGCCGGGCCCGACCTGCGTCAGGTCGGTCATCAGGGCGACGATGTAGGGTTGGGAGATGGTCTGGCCGTAGCCGATCGGCAGCGGACGATTCTCGTAGGCGTAGGGCACCTCGTCGGGCGGGACGAACTTATGGCGTGGCACCTTGGCCATCGCGGCCATCACCGGCGCGGCAAACTCGACCCTGCCGGTTTCGTCGCGGGTGACGGATGACATGTTGGCGATCTCCCGCACCATGGCGTCGCGCAACGGCGCGAACGGGTCGTCGGCATGCAGGCCGGCAGATGCCAGCGCCAGAGCGATGGCAGGCGCCAGGATGCGCGTCAGGAGCATCACCGGCTTCACAATGACTCCTCCGCCTGAGGAATAGTCGAATCGTATGGCCGGCGGGCTGACTCGGCAAGCCGGGGGTGCCGGCGACCAAACCAGGCTGCGGCGACTGCCCGGGAAAATATCGCAACCCGTAACTGCACTGATAGCACCCAGCCAGTTCAAGCGGTGATTCAAAAGTGAATGCGATTGTCAGCTGGTGGCCGAGTGCTGCCTATAAGGAGCCCTTCGCGCTGACCTCATAACACTCCCTCCGACACTAACCTCCAACCCCTGGAATGACCAGAAGCGCCGCCAAGCCGATCAGTGCCGTGCCAATGAGTCTGTCGATAACCTGCTGCTTTTCCAGCATTCGCCGGCGCAACGCTTCAGCGGAGAAAAACAGTGCCACGAAACTGAACCACGCCCAATGGGTGAACGACATAAACAGGCCGTACGCAAAGTTTGCGGTTAGCGATCTGTCTGTGTGCACCACTTGGCTATATGTCGCCACCACGAACAACATGGTTTTAGGGTTGAGCGCGTTAGTGAAAAAGCCAGTACGAAATGCTTCCCAGGATGAAGGGGCTGAGGCGTTGGCGCCACCAAACGTCAACGAAGAAGTATTGGTCAGGGACTTGATACCCAGATATATGAGGTATCCGGCACCCAATAACTTCATTGCCATGAACAGCAAGGGTGATTGAGTGAAAATCACTGCAGCGCCGAACACTGTGTAGAAAACGTGAATCTGGACGCCACAGGCGATACCCAGTGCGGCCATCAAACCGCTGCGTCGTCCATATGCATAACTGTTGCGGGTGACCATGGCGAAGTCAGAGCCGGGGCTGATAACTGCCAGGATGGAAATGGCAGCAACTAGAAGCAATTCGTTCATGAAGACTCTCCGGCGCAATGGATGCCCATGCCGCGAACGGCAGTAATTGCATTTGCGCTACGTTTTTGCACAGATTGAGGGTGGGTGGCAGCTTCACTTGCTCGCGGTACTTACATCACCCAGTGGTATTTGGCTTCGCATGGCATTCATGCAATGCCTCTAATCATTGATGGTTGTGCGTGCAGATGGGGCGAATGGAGGTCATGATGGAGAATTGCCAGCGATAAAAAAAACGATTTATAGTCGTCGAAACCTGTGAGTAATCATCGTCAATATGAATTTGCCTCCTTTGGCTGCGTTTCGTTTTTTCAACGTTGCGGCCCAGACTCAAAGCTTCGTGAGAGCCGCTCAGCAGCTGCACGTCACCCATGGCGCAGTCAGCCGCCAGGTTCGATTGTTGGAGGAGGCAATAGGGGTCGAACTTTTTGATCGGCGCAACCGTGCGATCTTTCTCAACCGTGCCGGCCGCCTTCTGTACGACGTTACCGGGCCCATGTTCGAACAATTGGAAAGTGCTGTTTACCGGTTGCAGGGAGAAGTCCGCGAGGACGTACTCGTACTATCGTGTGAACCCACCATCGCAATGAAATGGCTGATCCCGCGACTGCCCGACTTCCATGCCGCTCACCCGCACTTTCAAGTCCAACTGCTGGCGGCCGGTGGTCCTATAGACTTCGCGCGCTCAGGTGCGGATCTGGCCATCCGGCGTGATGATTTTCACTTGGATCAATCAATCCACAGCGTGACGATTTGTGAGGAATGGATTGGACCTGTGTGCACCCCGTCCAATAGTCCCGATAAAAGGAAATCGGAAGGAGTGCGCTTGCTACGCAGCCAGACACGCCCGTTGGCCTGGGACAACTGGCTGCGCCTTTCGGAAATGGCTATGCCTAATGCTGGCTCGGTCGACTATGAGCATTTCTATCTGTGTATTCAGGCAGCAGCTGCGGGGTTGGGGATCAGTGTGGTGTCCTTTCTCATGGTTCAGGATGAACTCAGGTCCGGACAACTGATCGCACCGTTTGGCTTTATCCAGGACGGGTCGGCCTATTGCCTGCTGTCACCCAGGCCTTTTGAGGAGAGTGCCAAGTGCACCGCTTTCAGGGATTGGGTCACAAAGCAGATGGGCATATGCGCAAAGCAGATCAAAAGTGATTTGGGCCGAGCGTGAGTAGTGCGAGCGTCTTTTTTGCACGCGGCTATGTCACTGAGCCCTGAATTTTTTGCGCAAAACACGGATTGCGCACACAGGCGTGAACTTTTCTGCGGTGGAAACCGAAGCTGACTTTCTCAACAGAATCGACCCAAATCCGACACTCATAAAATTCTCCTTCTGCTCCGTGAAGCAGCCAATCACGTCAGGCAACGAACCAATAGCTGCCTGCAGGAAGTGTCTATAGAGTTTGGGTCAATTCAGCGAGCCAGCGACAACGCGCAGAAAATCTGTCGTAGTTCAGCGCGTGATCATGCTTTTGCAAACAGGGTGGTTGCTAACAAGCTCCGTTCAACTTCACTTGCAAGTCTAAGGATGGTTTCCTCGTCACCAAATTTGCCAACTATCTGCATCCCGATTGGAAGGCCGTTCTCCATGATCCCGACGGGGATACTGATGGCTGGCTGGCCGGTCAAGTTGAAAACCTCGGTGAAGGGAGAAAATGCGTAAGCGTTTTTATACCACTCGTCCAGGTGCCGTTCTCCTGTGGCGACAAAACCACCAATCAACGGTGGAGCAAGCGCCACTGTTGGTGTGATGAGGACATCGATATCGGTGAAGCTATCGGCCATATCGTGGCTTACTTTGTTCTGGGTGGCCCGTGCATGGTGTACATCCAGTGCCGTTCTCTGAGTCGAGCATTTGTAAAACTCATAGGTAATCCATTCAACATCTTGTGCCGAGATCGGATATCCGCGAGTTTGGGCTTTGTGTTCCATCAAGGCCTCAATTTCCATCTGCCAGAATAATGCAGCAGCTGCACCGGCTTTGGTCATGTCTGGCCAATTGAACGGGCGTAATTCATGGCCGTCTTTACTTAAAAAATCCACAGCATTCAATATGGCTTTGTGGATGGCCTCATCGATACTCGAGCCATCTGGACGGGCACAGGCAAAGGCGATTTTGAGTCGTGGCGACCTCGTCTTCAGGCATTCGAGCCAAGAGGGAGGGGCGGGGGGAGCAGCATAAGGCGCGCCTGGTTCATAGCCAGACAGGACATCCAGCAGCAATGCGCTATCGCGGACGGTCCTGGTCAGTACATGCTCGGAATCGAGGCCACCAACAAACTCGCCGACATGAGGACCTACAGGGTTGCGTCCCCTGCTTGGCTTCAGCCCAACCACACCACAAACGGAAGCCGGAACCCTGATCGACCCGCCACAGTCGGTGCCGTGTGCAACTGGCACCATGCCTGCGCCCACGGCACAGGCGGATCCTCCACTTGATCCACCAGAAGCGTACTGCGGATTCCTGGGGTTTCGACAAGGGCCTTGCCATTCAGGCTCTGTCACAAAGTCTCCTGCAAACTCAGGTGTTTTGGTTTTCCCGAGAATGATTGCCCCGGCCTTGCGCAATCGACTCACAAACTCACTGTCGACCTGAGCGGGGGCGGCATCTTCGTACAATCGCGAACCGTGCCTGGTTGCAAAGCCTTTTACATCGATATTGGTGTCCTTTATCAGGATCGGTATACCTGCGAGTGGTCCTGCCTTGGGATCTAGCGCCGCTCGTTGCGCGCCTTCGATATCGATTGCAACGACCGCGCCCAAGGCAGGGTCCTGGATTTCAATTTCTCTGGCTGCCAGGTTGACCAGCTCCAGCGGAGTGACTTCACCGGACTTCAACCGTTGAACGAGGCCCACGGCATCAAGACTTTTAAACTCTTCAGGTGTCATTTCTACGCCTCCAGATCATAACCAAGTACGTTGTTGAGGAACTCGTAAGCCAAACGACGCGAATCATCGATCGTGTCCGGGTTGCAATCGACCGCAGCCCTCAACCATAAACCGTCGATGAAGATCGCGATCATCTGCGCCTTGGAATGGGCTGTTGCCTTGTTCATGCTTTTTGACAAGGCATGGAAAAGTAAGGAGTGGCTCCTGCGCGCAACGATGTTCTGTACCCGCTGCAATTTGGGGGACTGCGGTACTTGAGCCCAGAAAGCGAGCCAGGCCGCGACATTGTCTCGCGTCAGGTTCAAGGCACTGACGTTCCCGTCCACAAACGCGAGAACACGCTCAGCGGGTGTTGCGGACATGCGCAGGCGCGCAAAGATCTCAGCATTTATGCGTTTGTTCAGCTCTCTCAAGGTGGCTTCAAGCAAAGCATTCTTGTCCGAGAAATAGTGGTGGACGATGCCGTTGGCCAACCCCGCACGGGCGCTGACCTGAGCCATGCTGGTACCCGCCATGCCTTGCTCACCAATGAGGGTGAGCGTCGCCTCAACGAGCTGCTTCCTTCTGATTTCCTGCATTCCGACCTTTGGCATGGGGGGTTCTCTTTTTTCATTGGACACTCAATGAAAAAAAAGTTATCACTAGATTCTCCAAAAAACAAGAGAACGCAAGGGGATCCGGTATGAAAAGCAGTGCTATCGGTTGTGCCGTGCTGTTGATGACATTCCAGGGGATTGCCGGCGCCGCGGACCCTGTGGGGTGTCGCGCGCCTCAGTTCGCAGAGGTGGGATGGACCGACATCACGTTGACGACGTCTTTGACCACAGCAGTATTGGAGGGACTGGGCTACGCCCCAAAAGTCATAACGTTATCGACGGGAATTGCCTACAAGGCGATGGAAGGCAAGAGTATCGACGTGTTCCTCGGAACATGGGATCCCGCATTGATCGAGGCGGCTCAGCCTTACTACAACAACAAGTCGATTCAGACTGTGCGAGTGAACCTCACGGGTGCAAAATTTACCTTGGCGGTTCCGCGATACGTCTATGAGCAAGGCGTAAAAAGCTATGCTGACCTGGACACTTACAAGTCAAAGTTTGGCGGGAAAATCTATGGAGTAGAGCCAGGCGGAAACAAACCGATCCAGAACCTCATCGCGGATAACGCGTATAACCTGGGTAGCTGGAGCCTGGTTGAGTCCAGTGAGAAGGGCATGCTGACACAAGTCGGCAGGCAAATCAGAAAGAACGACTGGATTGTGTTTCTGGGCTGGGCACCTCACCCAATGAACAAGAATATTGAACTGGAATATTTGTCAGGTGGTGACAAGTACTACGGAGCAAATTTCGGCGCATCGTCGGTGCGGACCGACGTGCGTACGGGATATCTGGACGAATGCCCTAACGTGGGCCAGCTCCTGAAAAATCTGGAGTTTTCCATTGATGCCGAAAACACCATGATGGACTACGTGATCAATGGTGGCCTTGACCCACGCTCTGCGGTAAAAAAATGGCTGAGTGCCCATCCCGAATGGCTTGATAGAACGTTGCTTGATGTTCAAACAGTGGAAGGTCAACCTGGGCTCGCGGCGGTAAAGTCTTATATGGATACTGCGTCCAAATAGACGACACTTCTCAACAAATTGAATCTCTCCGGGCTCTATAGACCGGGAGCATCCTTATCAGCGCAGCGCCTAGGCCCCATGTGCTAGGCGCGAGCGGCGTATCGATCCGGCTACCGCCCAACCGCAATGTCCAATAATGAATTCCCCTTGGGGTTTCAAACACTTTTGACAGTCTGCTCTTGGCTGTGGATTCAACCGATCGATGCAACAGATTGGCTAAATCGTTCAGCGGGTGTTTCGTAGTTCAGAGTTTTCCGAGGGCGGTGATTTATGCCACGGATAGCCCTTCGCGCTGAGTTGAAAGGCGTAATCGAATAAACGCTTCATGTACTCGCCATCGAATTTCCGATTGTGCGGAAAGTAAAAGTCGGAACCAATGTACGCAAGATTGAAATCCGCTCCATCCTGCTGCGCCATACGGTAAATTCGCTCCAGGTCGCTGATCCCCTGAGTTTGAATCAATGCACTGATGGCTCGACCGCCGATGCTCAATGTACGGCGTTTTGTCCCGGACCATTGCGGCTCCAGTGTCCCGTTACGAATGACATAGAAATGCCGTTCGAGTCGCAAAGGTGCTCCGGTGGCTCTGTTCAGCGCCATCTTTGTGCCAGGTGGGTAAAGGAACACCTGAGTGATTACCCCACCGTCCACGTGCATTTCCTGAAACTGTTTGCCGTCAACGTCTACATCGATCATGACGGGTGAGACGGCGCCGGGAATACTCATCGACGCGATCATGATGTTGCGGAAGAGGTCGAGCGCTCCCGGTGCTTCGCTTGCGGCAATAGTGCCCATGTTCCAAGTGACTGGCCGCCCTGAATCAAGGTCGGTTGTGCCGATCAGCAGGATTCGCCCTTTGGCGTATTCCGACGCAATCGCCGCAAGAATTTCCGCGGTGATGTACTTTGTGATGAGCCGCGACAGTGGCTTGCTGTCCGCTATACCGTCGCTGGCAAGACGGGTCAGCACGTTTCGCGAATGAAAAACGTCTTTTGGACCGATGGCGTTGGCGATATACCGAATGACTTCGTCGTACTCGGATCCCAGGTAAGCGAACGGGGCGACCAGGGCGCCCGCGCTAATGCCCGTGACGACCTTGAACATGGGGCGAGTCCCATGCGTGGTCCACCCCGTAATGAGTCCTGCTGCGAATGTGCCTGCGTCACCGCCTCCCGAAACTGCCAGCATATTTGCCAGCGGCAGGATGTTGTTCGGTTTCCCTGCCTTGGCGAGAGCCTCGCTCTCGCGTTTGTTGCCCTCAGTTGCATCCTGAATGAACAGAGTCAGGTCGTGGTCCAACCAATAGCGAGCATTGGGAATGCCAGGGATGACCGCTTTTTCCGTTAACGTTTGCGGCACAGCATCACGGCGTGGCAAGCCCCCTTGCAGGAACATGTTCAGAGTCGAGGCGCCAGGACTGAGCGCGAATGGTTTCAAAACGCCTCCTCCGGCCCCTGCAGTCGACAGCAAGCGCGCTCATCGTACTCGAGAAAGTCCTTACCCATGGTGCCCGAGATGTCTACACGCCAGCCGACTGCGACACATCATTCGAACGCCAGCCAGCTCATTTTGCGCTCCTTGACATGATAAAAAAACTCATTGGCCCCGTGCTTCAGGTTCACTTGGCCTGCGAGGCTTGCTTCCAGGCTTTGATAGCCTCCAGTCCCTTGTAGATATGGCTCGAACTTTCATCACTTCACGCCATGCACTCACCATAGATGACCTCATGTCATCCATCCCTTGAAAATCCATCCTTTGTCAGGTCCCTGTGTTGCGCTCTCTAATGCCGAAAAGCTGAGTGACCAAGATCACTTGTTTCAACAATAAAAGCTCTTTCAGGAGATTGTATGCACAGTGGTCCCACTCTATTGGTGGTGTTGTTTTCCGCCATCATTCTGATCGTTTTTCTAATCGTCAAAGTGCGTGTCCACGCATTCCTGGCCTTGACCGCAGCGAGCTTTGTGGTGGGCATCGGTTCAGGCATGCCACTGGCGCAAATGGCCTCTTCCTATGAAAAAGGTGTCGGTGGAACACTCGGATTCCTGGCAACGATCATTGGCCTTGGCGGCATACTCGGCAAGATGCTGGAAGAATCCGGTGGCGCGGAGCGCATTGCCCAGACGCTATTGAGCACCCTGGGTAAAGAGCGTGCCTCATGGGCCATGATGCTAGTAGGGTTTATCGCGGGCATCCCGGTGTTCTTCGAGGTTGGATTCGTTCTGCTGATTCCCCTGATCTATGTGGTCGCCAAAGAGACCCGGATCAACCTTTTGTACCTGGGTGTGCCCTTGGCCGTGTCGCTGATGGCGGTTCATTGCATGTTGCCCCCGCACCCTGCCGCGATGGCCATCACCGGGCTGCTGGGCGCCGATGTCGGCAAGGTTATTGTGTATGGCCTCATTATCGCGCTGCCTACCGCCATCATCGCCGGGCCGCTGTGGATCAAGCTGGTCTGCAAGAGTGAAGCGCCTGACACTCAAGAAGCTTTTCTGGACGAACATTGCGTTGACAGCGCGACCCGGGACTTGCCAGGCCTTGGCTTGACACTGCTGACCATCCTGCTGCCACTGCTGCTGATGGTCGGCAAAAGTTTTGCGGCCGGACTGCCCCATGACTCCGGGCTCTTCAGTATCGTTTCGTTCCTGGGCACGCCGCTGATAGCACTGTCCATTGCTGTGGTGTTCGCTTACTGGGCGCTGGGTTTGCGCCGCGGCTTATCAATGCCTGACTTGCTCGCGCACACTCAGAAGAGCTTTCCTCCGCTGGCCAGCATTCTGCTGATCATCGGTGCCGGTGGGGCATTCAACGGCATCCTGGTCGACAGCGGCGTGGGTAACGCGCTGTCCGGTTCGTTGACGCAATTGAATATGAATCCCATCGTCCTGGCGTGGTTGGTGGCAGGGCTGATGCACTTCGCCGTCGGTTCAGCAACGGTGGCAATGATCAGCGCCGCCGGCATGGTGATGCCGATGCTGAGCGCTCATCCCACCGTGAGTAAGGAAATTATCTGCATTGCCATCGGTGCCGGCGCCATTGGCTGGACCCATGTGACGGACTCGGCCTTCTGGGTGGTCAAGGAGTACCTGGGTGTCTCGCTAGCCGAAGCGTTGAAGAAATTCACCTCGGCCACCGTACTGGCTTCATTGATCGCGCTGGGCCTGACCCTGCTGCTGTCGCAATACGTTTGATTCAACCCGTATTTTCCGCCTGATTGTTTAAAGGGACCACGCCATGATTTTGGGCAAGACACTTGAAAGCTGGTACGCCAGTTATCCTTTGATTCGCGAACTGGTCGCGCTGCAAGAAACCACTTGGTTCAACCCTGCCGTGGCCCCGGTCGCGGAATCGATTGGCGATGTGGGGTTGACGGCCGCAGACGTCGCCGATGCCAGCGCGCGACTGACGCGTTTTGCTTCTTACCTGCGGCGCGCGTTTCCGGAGACGGAGTGCAGTGGCGGCATTATCGAATCGGACATTCTGCCCGTACCACACCTGCAGCAATTGCTTGGCGAGCGCTACGGTCAGGCGTTGCAAGGGGCGCTGTGGCTCAAGCGGGACAGCCATCTGCCGATTTCGGGCTCCATCAAGGCGCGCGGTGGCATCTATGAAGTGCTCAAGCATGCCGAAGACCTGGCGTTGGCCGCGAATCTGCTAACGCTTGATGACGACTACGCGGTGCTGGACAGCGATAAGGCGCGTGCCTTTTTCGGCCAATACAAAATAGCCGTTGGCTCGACCGGCAACCTTGGCATGTCCATCGGCATCATGGGGGCGGCATTGGGTTTCCAGGTGACCGTGCATATGTCGGCGGATGCGCGGCAATGGAAGAAAGACAAGTTACGTTCACACGGCGTTACCGTTATTGAGTACTCCTCCGATTACAGCGTGGCCGTCTCGCAAGGCCGTCAACAAGCGGAGTCCGATCCAGCCTGCCATTTTGTGGACGATGAAAACTCGGTCAACCTGTTCCTGGGCTACTCGGTGGCTGCCGAGCGCCTGAAAAAGCAATTGGCAGCGGCTGACATCACCGTGGATGCGCAACATCCATTGTTTGTTTATCTGCCCTGTGGGGTGGGTGGCGCGCCTGGCGGCGTGGCCTTCGGCCTGAAGCTAGCCTTCGGCGACGCTGTCCATTGCATCTTCGCCGAGCCCACACACTCGCCATGCATGATGCTGGGCGTCTATACCGGCCTGCACGACGAAGTGAGCGTGCAAGACTTCGGCATCGACAACGTGACGGCTGCGGACGGCCTCGCCGTCGGGCGCGCTTCAGGTTTTGTCGGCAAGGCCATGCAGCGCTTGCTTGATGGTTTCTACACGGTCAGCGACGAGGAAATGTACAGTTTGCTGGCACTGATGGAGCGCAGCGAAGGTGTGCGCCTCGAGCCATCCGCGCTCGCCGGCGTGCCCGGCATTGCCAGAGTCCAGGCCGACCAGCAGGGCTACCTGGCGCGCGCGCGCCTGGACCGTCAGGCCATGGTGCAAGCCACCCATCTGGTTTGGGCAACGGGCGGCAATATGGTGCCTTGCGACGAGATGGAAGCTTATCTGGCCAAGGGCCGTGAATTGCTCGCCAAAGGTTAATCTGGCCTGAATGGACCCCAATTGCCTGGACTCGACAGAGTTCTCGCTGATTTAAGCCTGAACCGGATGTGGCAAGATCAACGTCTTGCCACATCCGTTACGTTTGCCCGCTGGAAATGCGTACAACGCAAGGCGGCTTTTGGGTTTGAGGGAAAACAGTCGTGCTCAACCTTCCTCCACGTATCAGCTCCAGGCTCAACAGCAGCCAGTTCGCGAACCTTCACACCTTTTTGGTTGCCGCTCGTCATCTGAGCTTCGCCCGTGCGGCAGAGGAGCTGTGTTTGACCGCAAGCGCCGTGAGCCACCGTATAAGTCGTCTGGAAACCGCCTTATCCATGAAGCTGTTCCAGCGCCTGACCCGGCAGGTCAGCCTGACCGACGAAGGCGAGCGTATCTTCGAAATACTCCAGAATGCGATGGGAGAATTGTCCGAGGCACTCGAGCAATCGTCACAGGCGGAAATTGCCGGCTCGATCGCGCTCTATGTCAGGCCTTCCATTGCCCAATGCTGGCTGGTTCCCAGGCTGGCGGATTTTATCGAGCGATATCCCTTGGTGTCATTGGACCTGCGGGTAGGCAATGACAATGTCGACTTTCGAACCCGTAAAATCGACTTGGCCCTGTACTACGCCAATGGCGAGTTTCCCGGGTTGACGAGCCATCGGTTGATGCGCGAGCGGCTGGCCCCGGTGTGTAGTCCCGAGTATGCGCGACGCCACCGCCTGGAGGAGAACCCGGACAACTTAAGGAACTGCACAATCTTGCATGACTCCCTGGCGTGGGATCATGCGGCCTATGATGCCGAGTGGACGCTTTGGGCAGAGCAACACAACATGCTCGCGGCACTTCCCAAACGTAGCTTGACCTTCGATCGCTCTGATTTATGTGTGACCGCAGCCATGAACCACGCCGGCATTGCGATTGGCCGTCAGCAGCTTGTGCAGAAGCGGGTTGATCGCGGCGAGCTCGTCCTGCCGCTCGCTGAATTCAGCCGCTCAGGCCGCTACGATTACTATCTGGTTCACCCGTCGCTCGGCACTATCCCTAAGCGATTGCTGGTTTTCATGAACTGGCTACGAGAATGCGCACATCAATCATCACCTCTGGATGAGAACGACGACCTGTCCTGATGAGGCAATCAAGCCGGCATCTGTTCGGTAAACAGCGTCACGGCGATGATGATCATGATCGCTCCGGAGAAACGACTGACCCACTGAGCGGCGGCTGGGCGTGCCTTTAGAACAACCTGTGAGCCAAAACCGACCAGCAGATAAATAACGCCACAACTGACGGTGTGGACGAGCCCGAGCGCAATCATCTGCGTCGGTACAGGCCAGGGGGCAGTGGCATCGGCAAACTGGGGCAAGAGCGCCAGGAACAGCAGGAACACTTTCGGATTCAAGCCGCTGACGCAAAGCCCCTTGAGCGCCCAGCGCAACCATGAGCCTGACGCCTGAACTTCATCGGTGTGGGGTGTGGAGGGACGGATGAGCATGTTGATGCCCAACCAAAGCAGGTAACCCGCCCCGGCCACCGTCAGCACTGACATGACCCCAGGATGGTTGGCGACCAGGGTGCCGACACCAGCGGCTACCACCAATGTGGCAATCAGGTGGCCGGACAGCAGTCCGCCCACAGCCGGTATGACGACGCGATGCTTCAGGCCAGCGGATATCGCGTAGGCCCAATCCGCTCCGGGCGTAACGACGAACAGAAACGACACCGCCCAGAAGGCAACAAAGACACTGAAGGTCATGGCGTCACCCACGCCCGTTTATCAATCATCGCGTTATTCATCATCCCGCCTCTCATAGGCCGCCCCTCTTGTTTCCTGAAGAGGAGTACGGCTGTTAATGGATGGGGGAAGATTAATGAAATGTTGTTAGAATTAACTTTCAAATGTGGTCGTATTTTCGTCGCAGTGAGGGAGATTATTCTACGTGGACAGAACTGACCGGAAGATTCTTGCCGAGCTGCAAAAGGATGGCCGTCTTTCGGTCACTGAACTTGCCGAACGCGTCGGCTTGAGCCTTTCACCCTGTCATCGGCGAGTGCGGGCACTGGAGGACTCCGGTGTATTGCTGGGCTACCGTGCGCAGCTTGATCCCGGTGCACTGGGCCTGAATTTTTCCGCAATGGTATTTGCCACGCTCCGCGAGGGTGACCGGCAAGCCGTCGAGGCGTTCGAGGCGGCGCTCATTGAAATACCTCAGGTGGTCGATGCCCAAAGGTTGTTTGGGGAGCCGGACTACCTGCTGCACGTCATTGCCCAGGACTTGCCCGCCTTTCAAAGGCTTTACGATGAGAGCCTCTCGACATTGCCTAATGTGCAACGGCTCACCTCGACCCTGGTCATGAAGCGGGTCATTCAAGACAGACCGCTACCTTTGTGATCGGCGCGGCACATCTTCTGTTTATTTCAGGATTTTGTGGGGGGAGGCTGCTTCTGACCGGTTCTGTTGAAAAAGTGGTTCCCCTGTCTGTCAGTACAGGTGCTTCTCGGGCATGCGAAAAATGGGTATGACCGTTGAATCCACAGCAAGCAGACGTTTATCGCCGCATCACTCAGGCAAAGGCAGCTTCTACAAATGCCTCTAGCGCCTCTTCTTCCAGGATTTCGATAGAGAAGTGCCCGAAGCGCTTGGGCAACCAGATAATGCGTGTCCCGGACGGGGATTGCAGGTTCGCGCGGGCCAATGGCTTTCCGTTTTCGTCTTCTGGCTGAACACCGGCGACCATCAGTTCGTCATAGGCCTTCTCGATGTCCGGCGTCGAATAGCAGTGGCGATAAATCATCCCTTCACCCGAGGAGTCCAATAGCTCCCTCAGGTTACCGGCCAACGGCTGTACTAACATGAAACGCTCTTGACCGATCAGCGCAATCGCGTAGCGCACGTGCAGACCACCTCGCTCCCAGACGAGCGTTTTGGAGATCTTGGCGTTCAGTATCTGTACGTAGTAAGCACAGGCTTCGTCGAGATTCTTGACCAGTACATCGATGTGACTGAACTTCAGTTCCATTGCATGCCTCCTGCCGACCCTGCGTCCTATTGACCATGGATGAGAAATGGGTACCGATCTTGAGAGTGCTCAATCACAGACCGAGGTCAGCATGCCATTAACCGCTCTCTTGCGTTGCAGTGATCTTGTCGACACCGGTAATTACTACCGTGAAACTCAGTGAGTCAGCAGCAAGGGTGGGCGGCAATGCAGGCAAGAAAAGTAGGGCCGAGTGATCTGGATCATCTGTGTAAGTCATTAAGCCAGGCAGGGCTGCCCTTCAGTGATGTCAGCGAACCAGATCGACAGTTTTACCGGTTCGAAGTGGATGGGGAGTGGGTGGCTTATGGAGGGCTCGAAGGTGCGGGTTCCGATCTGTTGCTTCGCTCAATAGTCGTTTGTGAGACGCATCGTGGAGAGGGGCTGGGTAAAGCGGTGTTGTCTGAACTGGAACGCTATGCAGTCTCTCAAGGCGCAGTCCGATTGCACCTGTTGACTCAAGGCGCTGCTGGTTTTTTCTCTGCCAATGGATACGAACTGCTTGGCAGGGACGAGGCGCCTGCGGCTATCACCCAGACAGTTCAATTCAAGCATTTGTGCCCTGCATCGGCGAACTATCTGCGCAAGTTGCTTAACGGTCCCCCTTGTACTGATTAGTCATTGATGTGCATCAGCACTCCGAGTGATTGAAGCTGGCCTGATGGACTGGCTGTCGTAAAACTGTAATGTTGCGGTCATAGAATTGAAATGACTACTTAGATTTTCTTCAGTTGGCCTTAGGCCACTTTCATGGATGAGCAAGCCCGATGCGTCGTGTCGTATTCAATCAGAAAGGTGGTGTTGGAAAATCCAGCATCGCCTGCAATCTTGCCGCTGTAAGTGCTGCCGAAGGTTACCGAACGCTGCTGGTTGACCTCGATCCCCAGGCAAACTCGACTCACTACCTCACGGGACTACTCAACGAGCGCATTCCCGCAGGCATAGCCGATTTCTTCAAACAGACACTGTCCAGCGGCTTCGAAGGCAGAAGGAATCGAGTGGCCATAACCGAGACCCATTACGACAACCTTCACCTGGTGGCTGCCAGCCCTGAACTCTCAGACATTCAGGCAAAACTTGAGAGCAAGTTCAAGATCAACAAGCTACGCAAGTTATTGGTTGAGCTGTCCGGGGACTATGAACGCATCTATATCGACACACCTGCGTCGCTGAATTTCTACACATTCAGTGCACTGGTGGCTGCCGATCGAATACTGATTCCATTCGATTGCGACAGCTTTTCTCGTCAGGCGCTGTATCGCGTTCTCGCGCAGGTAGAAGATCTACGTTGTGATCACAACGAATCACTGGAAGTGGAAGGGGTGGTGGTTAACCAGTTCACTGGGCGCACTGGCATGCACCAAAGTCTCATTGATGAGCTGTTGGCAGAGGGTTTACCTCTGCTACCGGTTTACCTGAGCAGCTCCGTCAAGATGCGTGAATCTCACGAAGTTTCAGTCCCTCTCGTCCATTTGGCTCCTCGCCACAGGCTTTCGCTGGAGTTTGTTGGCTTGCTGGATGCCCTGGAGCGGGCCGCTTAGCTTCATCACTGATGGATTCGGCTAGCGTCGACTCAGCCGGAGTCGGTGATTCAGAACCCGTTCGTGCAGCTGAAACACTGGCGAAACATTCCAGCCTTATGATTCGCGTCACTGAAACCTGGGGGGTTGGAGATGAATCGGCCATCAAGAAGCATGCGTAAACTGCTCGACTCCGTCGCAACCAATAATGAGGTAGCGGCGCTTGATGTGATGCGCGCAGCAGAACAGCTCCAGGACGAGGTGCTTCGTCAGCGGTTGCTCAACATGATTCACCAGCTCAACCGCGATGCCAATGACTTGCGGATGGCGCGCGACGATATCCAGGGCGGCACCATAAAGCTCGCATGACCAGTCATCTCTTCTGGATTCAGCCGGTGGATCCCGCCACCACCGCAGCGAAGTTGTTCATTGTGGATTAGCGGATTGAGGTGTTGAACCGCATAGCGCGCCAACCCGATTTGTTTGTAGCCAGCACGGTCGCGTACTGGGGGTCGAAATATATTACCACTTCATTGAGCGTGGCTCAGGCCGTCCCTAGCCACTTATCACTCAGGCGGGGAATTGGGCAATCCAGTGCCTGGCAATCTCTTCGCGCCGGCAGATCCACACCGCGTCGTGGCCTTGCACGTAATCCAGAAAACGCGCCAGCGCCATCGCACGACCAGGATGGCCACTGATCCGCCCATGCAGACCGACGCTCATCATCTTCGGGTGGTGCGCGCCCTCCTGCCACAGCAGGTCGAAAGCATCCTTGAGCAGCCGGAAGAAGTCTTCACCGCAGGCGAAACCATTCGCCAGCAGATAGCGGGCGTCGTTGTTGACCAGCGTGTAAGGGATCACCAGGTGGGCTGGCGAGCCCGGGAGCCAATAGGGCAGGTCATCGTTGTAAGCGTCCGAGCTATAGAGAAACCCACCTTCCTCACGCAACAGGCGGCGGGTGTTCTGGCTGACCCTTCCTGTGTACCAACCTGTGGGGCGTTTACCGCAGATCTGCTCGATCACGTCGAGGGTGAGGCGGATATGGCGCCGCTCCTGGTCTTCAGGCATGTCGCGATAGTCCAGCCAACGGTAACCATGCCCGGCAATCTCATGTCCGGCAGCGCAGAGCGCATGGCCAATCGCCGGGGTGAGTTCCAGTGCCCGGCCGACAGCGAAAGCGGTCAGCGGCAGGCCTCGGGCGTTGAACAGCTCCAGAATGCGCCACACACCTGCGCGCGATCCGTATTCGTACATGCCCTCTACGCTCAAGTCCGGTTCCCCCACACGCGGCGGACGGCCCGGTAGCTCGTGAAGCCAGGCCTCCGACTGTGCATCGCCATTGAGGATGCATGACTCCGCGCCCTCTTCGATGTTGAGTACGAACTGGACCGCGACGCGCGCCCCACCGGGCCAGCGCGGGTGGGGTGGGCAGCCGCCATAACCGATGAGGTCGCGAGCGGACATCAGCCCAGCTCGAAAGTCGTGACGCCGAACACACGTTCGTGCGTGATCGCCGGAGGAGGGCCGAGGTACATGCGTGCGCAGCCGAAAACTTCGATCATGCCCTGTTGGTGCACGAGCGCCATCGCGGCGGGGTTGTTCTGCGGGGCATCGAGAAACAGCGGGCCACCCTGTGCAAATTCCGCCAGGCGCGCGTAGAGAGCATTGGCTGCCAGGGCGTCATCGGCGAACAAGGGGCCGATCTTGCAGCCTTCCCGGCATCGCCTTACTACGCCATAGCCGCTTAGCCTGCCGTCGCGCCGGCAACCCACGGCGAGTGCATCGGCTTGGGCTATCCACCCGCTCAGGAAGGTTGCGCGCGCGGCGGGGAAGCAGGTGCGGTCGTAATCGACAACCTGATCGAGCGGGAAAGTGGCCAGTGGGACGATGTCCTGGTCGTCTGATTGCGAGGTCGCCGGGCGTTCGGTGATCTCGGCACGAAAACGCATGTTGCGATGGGAGAAGACGAAACCGCCCTTGGCGTAGTAGTCCTGCATCGCGAAGACGCCGTCCATGCCGATGCTCGAGCCTGGGCGCAGACGGGCGAGGAGTCGCTCGCGGCGTGCGTGCCAGAGGGTATTGCCCAGACCTTGACCGCGATATTCAGGCCGGACGATGAAAAAGCCCATGAAACCGAATTCGCCATCGTAGGAGGTGATGGCACCGCCGCCGATCAATTCGCCGCCCCGGGACGCCGCGATGAAGGCGGCAGGGTCCGTCGCCCAGAATAGCTCGGCATCGTGAAGACCGGGATTCCAACCCTCATGGGCAGCCCAATCGACGAGCTCGTCCAGCTCGGGACGGGTCATGTTGCGTATGACCAGCTGATTCGACACCGCGAAGTTCTCCTCAGTCGTTAATCGAGCGTGTGGTCCATCCCCACTCTGAACCCTTTCGGTATAGCTTCAACCCGAGTTTTGATCCAGGTCGACATGTCACCTGCGGAACATGTTCGTCGCCTTGTACTGTCCTGAGCGCGAGGCCCGGTTGCTGTCAGCGAGGGTGGAACATGCACTTGCAGGAGATTGAAAATCGCCACTCACCTGGTAGTGCCGGTTGCGGACCACTCGCAAGACACGCTCGATTAAGTGACCAGGCAGCTAAACGGCCGCCCTCGGAAAACACGAAACTACGAAACGCCCGGGGAACGATTTAGCCAATCTGTTGCGTCGACCGGTTGAATCCACAGCCGTTTTGCGCCCTGCGTGAATAACAGCAACAGATCGTGCCTGGATGTTGGGGGTGGTAAAAAATGGTACTGGTCGCGACGGTCGTTGCAGCAGGAACTTCAGGGTATTGGCCAGGTCAATAGCGGCCCTGTATCGCAAATGCCGAGCAGCGTTGTGGTCTGTTTTACGGCAGTGCCGTTTGAATTCAGTCGAGTCCGCCCCTGATGCCAACCAAGAGTTTTCTGCCGGGCCTCATCCTGGTGTTCTGCACTGTCCCGTCGCTTTATTCGGTTGCTGGCGAACGAAGCGCGCCGACGCAGAGTAACAGCGCATCAACCACCCTGATCGAAACCGCCTCGCGGCAGTATGAAAATGGCCAACTGGACCAGGCTGCCGCCACGCTGGAGCGTGCCCTGCATATCCAGCCGAACAATCCCGCGACGCTGCATTATCTGGGGGTGTTGCGCCTTCAGCAGGGGCAGTACCAGCAGGCTGAAACCCTGGCGGCGCGCTCGAACATACGGGTTGGTCGCAACGTCGAGTTACGCAACCGCAACTTCCAATTGATCCAGGCGGCGCAGCAGGCCCAGTCTTCGGGTACCCCACCCAATGCAAAAGAGGACGTGGTCGCAGTACAGAAGGGGCTGGAGGAGGAGGCCCAAAGGCGTCGCGAAGCGGAAGTGGCCGTTGCTGAGCAATCCACTCCGGACACTGGGAACGACGCTGGCAACTTGGCTCGCGCAGAGGCATATCGGGGGCTGGATGCGCCGTCGGCTGGCAGAGCCGGGCCCGAAGGAAAATTACAAATGACTAATGTCGAGCCAGAGCGGGCGTACGCTGAGGTCGAGATTCCCCGCGGCCATATGCCGCGTCCGGGTAAATGCCGAATCTGGTTTCCTGATCGCCCGGCGGGGCATCAGCCCGCACCCGGCAAATGCAAGAAGCTGCGACATCGGGTTCCCCCGGGGGCCTACCTGGTGCGCGGTTGAGTTTATGAAAGTAGCTACCCCAACGACGCCACGCTATTGAGCAAGGTCTTGACCAGTTGCGCCTGGCGCGTGGCGCCAGTCTTGGCGAATACACCGCGCAAGTGAGCGCGCACGGTGTTGCGCGAAACCCCGAGTGCCTCGGCTGTCTCATCGAGGGTCTGGCCGTCCATGACCAGCATGGCCACTTCGGTTTCCGTGCGGGTCAGTTGGAACAGGCTACGCAGCAGGTCACGCGAGGCTTGTGGCGAGTCGGCGGGATCGCGGATGAACACCACCACTGCCGGGCGTCGGGCGCTGTTGTGGGTCTGGTAGTTCATGGCAATCGGGCGCAGCAGCAGGTTCAGCGGCATCTCACCGCTGGGCCGCGACAGGGTCAGGACTTGCAGGTCGTCGAGGCCGCGGGGGCGTTGTTTCAACACGGCCTGGATGGCCTGCTGCAGTGTGCGGTTCTCATGGTTGGCGAAGGCACAGAGCTTGTCGTGCTTGCACTCCAGACCGTCATGGCTGTCGAACAGGCGCTGGGCGGCACGGTTGCAGCGCATCATCCGGCCGTTCTCGTCGAGGATGGCCGTGCCCACCATCAGGCGGTCGATGGTTGCCGCGTAGAGCTGGCGTTCGGCATCCAGTTGATCCACCGCCGAGTGCAGGTCCACCGCCTGTTGCAGGTGCGGCAGCAACAGGCGGATCAGGTTGATCTGCGCCGGGGTGAACGCTTCGCTGGCGTGGTCGCGGCAGGCGAACAGCGCGCAGTGCATGCCGGCGGCGGTGCGCATGTTGGCCACCAGCACATCGCGCAGGTCCAGGGGGTGCAGGTAGTTGCGGTAGAAATCATGGGCCAGCCAGGCCTCCGTGCCCAGCACCTGGTCGGCACTGGCCACCTGGTCCGCGGGCCAGTCGAGGAACGGGCAGATCGAATAGAAGTGTTCGCTGTAAGAGGGCTCGCCGGGCAACAGCGCGCCATGCACCGAGGCATTGACGATCAGCCCGGGGCGTTCATGGTCGGGGTTGCGCAGCACCAGGGTGAAGAAGCTGGCGGCGAATCGCTGGCGCAGGGCTTCCAGCAAACTGGCCCAGGGCGTGGGCTCCAGCGTGCCGTGGTAGACCAGCCCGAGCAGGTTGCTGAGCTCGGCAGAGGGGATGTCGATGCTGGCGTGCAGGTCCGGGCAGGTGGAAAAGGGCAGGGTCATGCGCACCTCTTTGGCTGCGTGTTGTCATGGGCGAGTATCGACCGGGGTCACGGCGGCAAAATCGTCCGTTTGGCCTAGGCACTGACGGGCGCAGCGCATGCCCAAGGGGCAGGCTGCGCCCGGTAGCTCTTACAGCGCCAGCAGGGCTTCGACTATGCGTTCGGCGGCGGCCTCGGCAGACTCGTGCCGGGTGTCGATATGGATATCCGGCGCCACTGGCGGCTGGTAGGGCGAGTCGATGCCGGTGAAGTTCTTCAGCTCACCGCGCCGGGCTTTGAGGTACAGGCCCTTGGGGTCGCGCTGCTCGGCCAGGGCCAGCGGCGCATCGATGAAGATCTCGAGGAAGTTGCCGTCACCGGCCAGGCTGCGGGCCATGTCACGCTCGGCCCGGAACGGCGAGATGAACGAGACCAGGGTGATCAGTCCGGCATCGAGCATCAGCCTGGCCACCTCCGCGACCCGGCGGATGTTTTCCACCCGGTCGGCTTCGGTAAAGCCCAGGTCGCGGTTCAGGCCGTGGCGCACGTTGTCGCCGTCGAGCAGATAGGTGTGGCGGCCCAGGGCATGCAGCTTGCGCTCGACCAGGTTGGCGATGGTCGATTTACCCGCGCCGGACAAACCGGTAAACCACAGCACCCGTGGCGACTGGCCCTTGAGCGCGGCGTGGGCCTCGCGGTTGACGTCGATGGCCTGCCAGTGCACGTTCTGCGCACGACGCAAGGCGAAGTGCAGCATGCCGGCACCGACCGTGCGATTGCTCAGGCGGTCGATAACGATAAAGCCCCCGGTATCGCGGTTGTCGGCATAAGCATCGAAGGCGATCGGCCGGTCCAGGTGCAGGTTGCATACGCCAATGCCGTTCAGCTCCAGGGTCTTGGCCGCCAGGTGCTCGAGGCTATTCACATCGACCCGGTGCTTGAGGTTGGCGCAGCTCATGCCGACGGTGCGGCAACCGATCTTCATCAGGTACGGGCGCCCCGGCAGCAGGGGTTGTTCGTCCATCCATACCAGGGTCGCTTCGAACTGGTCGGCCACCGCCGGCGGGGTGTCGGCTAGGGCGATCAGGTCGCCGCGGCTGATATCGATCTCGTCCTTTAGGGTCAGGGTCACAGCCTGGCCGCACAGGGCTTGCTGCTGCTCCCCGGCGCTGCCAAGGATGCCGGTGATCTCGCTCTGCTGGCCCGAGGGCAGCACGCGGATGCGCTCGCCGACGCGCACGCTGCCGGCCACGACGTTGCCGCAATAGCCACGAAAATCCAGGTTCGGCCGGTTCACCCACTGCACCGGCAGACGGAACGCTGCCTGGCTCTGCCGGTCCTGCTCCAGCGGTACGTCTTCAAGGTAGGCAAGCAGGCTCGGGCCCTGGTACCAGGGCGTGTTGGGGCTGGCCTGGAGCATGTTGTCGCCGCGCAGCGCCGACAGCGGGATGCACTGGATATCCTGCAGGCCGATCTGTGCGGCGAAGGCGCGATACTCGGCTTCGATGCGCTCGAACACCGCCTGGGAGTAGTCCACCAGGTCGAGCTTGTTGATCGCCACCACCACCTTGCGGATGCCCAGCAGCGACACCAGGTAACTGTGCCGGCGGGTCTGGGTCAACAAGCCCTGGCGGGCGTCGATGAGGATCACCGCCAGGTCGGCGGTGGACGCGCCGGTGACCATGTTGCGGGTGTACTGTTCGTGGCCGGGGGTGTCGGCGACGATGAACTTGCGCTTGTCGGTGGCAAAGAAGCGATAAGCCACATCGATGGTGATGCCTTGCTCGCGCTCGGCGCTCAGGCCGTCGACCAGCAGGGCGAAATCCAGTTCGTCACCCTGGGTGCCGAGCTTTTTCGAGTCGGCTTCGAGCTGGCCAAGCTGGTCCTCGAATAACACCTTGGATTCATACAGCAGTCGGCCGATCAGGGTGCTCTTGCCGTCGTCGACACTGCCACAGGTGATGAAGCGCAGCAGCTGCTTGTTCTGCTGTTGTTGCAGGTAGGGCGTCAGGTCGCCATTGCGTGCGTCGGTGATTGCGTTCATCAGAAATACCCCTCTTGTTTTTTCTTCTCCATGGAGCCCGCCGAGTCGCTGTCGATCAGGCGGCCCTGGCGTTCCGAGGTGCGGCTGACCAGCATTTCGCCGATGATCGCCGGCAGGTTGTCGGCGTCACTGTCGATGGCGCCGGTCAACGGGTAGCAGCCCAGGGTGCGGAAGCGCACCTTGCGCAGTTCCGGGGTTTCTCCCGGCAGCAGCGGCATGCGTTCGTCGTCGACCATGATCAGCGTGCCGTCACGGCGCACCACCGGGCGCTCCTTGGCGAAGTACAAGGGCACGATGGGGATCTGTTCCAGGTAGATGTATTGCCAGATATCCAGCTCGGTCCAGTTCGACAGCGGGAACACCCGCAGGCTTTCACCCTTGCGCTTGCGGGTGTTGTACAGGTGCCAGAGCTCCGGGCGCTGCTGCTTGGGGTCCCAGCGGTGCTGCTCGGAGCGCAGCGAAAACACCCGCTCCTTGGCCCGCGACTTTTCCTCGTCGCGCCGGGCGCCGCCGAACGCGGCATCGAAACCGTAGTGGTCCAGGGCCTGTTTCAGGCCCTGGGTCTTCCACACATCGGTGTGCAAGGCCGAGCCGTGGATGAAAGGGTCGATGGCCTTTTCCACGCCTTCGGGGTTGATGTGCACCAGCAGTTCCAGGCCCAGGCGTTCGGCGGTCTGGTCGCGAAAGGCGATCATTTCGCGAAACTTCCAGGTGGTGTCCACGTGCAGCAGGGGGAAGGGCGGCTTGCCCGGGGCGAAGGCTTTCATCGCCAGGTGCAGCATGACCGCGCTGTCCTTGCCGATGGAGTAGAGCATCACCGGGTTTTCACACTCGGCCACCACTTCACGGATGATCTGGATGCTTTCCGCTTCCAGCCATTGCAGATGAGTCAACATCGAATACCTCCTCGAGTTCTGCCGGGATTGGCGCCGGCTGAACACCACGGTAGGTAAAGCACCGCCGGCACTTCTTCGTCTGCTTGGACGAAGAGGCGCCGGCAGCTGCAGGTCACGCGACGGACGCGTACAGCGTCTCGACACGGATCTTGAGGGCGTGGGCAACGGCATCGAACCCGTGTTTGACCCAAGCGCCATGATCGGTCATGACCTGGTCGGCGGTGGCGCCGAGGAACTGGTCGGTGGTGTGGTAGCGGCAACTGGCCGCGCCGGTGGGCTCGATGTGCTGCTCGCGACGGGCAGCGTCGGGATTGTCGGCGTTGGCATACATCTCCCAGGCGAGTAACCGGTGGGGTTCGAAGTCAGCCAGGTACTCGATCACGTGCAGCAGTTCACCAGGTCGTCCCGGATCGGGCAGAAACAGATTGACCGGTTCGCCCAATCGCAAGCTGGACTCGACCTTGACGGTGTAGGGGTTCCACTGCGGATAACGCACCAGGTCGATCAGTACCGACCAGACAAATTCGGCCGGTGCGGCGATGTCCACGGTCACTGAACGGACCAGATTTTTCTCTGCGGTCATGGGTAACTCCTCTGAGGATGACTGCGCGCCACGAACTGCGGCGGGAAGTAAGCCATGGGCTCAGGCGCGATCCTCGCCGCTCACGGCGCACGGCTCCTCGTCCGTGCGGACTAGCAGGCGATTTAGTCCGCTTGGACGAAGAATCGGCAAGGGGGTGCTCCCTAAGGTCACTGGCAGCGGCGGGCTTTCCGCCAACAGAGGAGACCGAAATGGTTACAGACAGAATCGATCAGGAGGTGCTCAGCGGCGAAAGCTGGAACCTCTTCTGCGAGCAACTGCGGCGTAGCGGCGAGCAAATATTGCGCGCCGAGGCTCCGGCCGATGTGCAGACCCGCGCCGAAGGATTTCGCTATCTCACGCGTTTGCTGCGCATTGCACTGGAAATGCACCTGGAATTTGCCGATCCGGACTTCCCTGGCTTCATCACCCCCTCCCATGAAACCGCGAAAATTGGCGCCGACAACCCCGATAATCTGTATAGCTATGCGCGCCTCAACGGCGCGCACGAGTATCGGGTCAGCGGCCAGCGCGGCAGTGTTGCCTACCTCAGTTTCGGTTCCCAGAAGGGGGGCTACGAGACGGATGGCAAGATGATCCAGACCGGCTTTCTCGATGCCGGCATGTTGCAGTCGGATGCCGAGGGCAACTTCGAAATCATCCTCAGCCAGCATCCCCCCGGCATCGGTAACTGGCTGCGACTCGAACCGCAGAGCAATGCCTTGATTGTCCGCCAAACCTTTCTGGACCGTAGCAGCGAGCAGCCGGCGCAACTGCGCATTGAACGCCTCAATGCCCGCCAGACACCCGAACCGCTGAATGCGCCGCGCTTGCAACAAAGCCTGCAGCGGGTGGGAAGTTTCGTCGAGAACACCGCGCGGTTATTCGCCGACTGGGCTCAGGGTTATCAGAAGCACACCAATCAACTGCCCGCCGCCGACCAGGCACTGTGCCAGTCGGTGGGGGGCGACCCGAACATTTTCTATTACCACTCTTACTGGGCTCTGGCTGATGACGAGGCATTGCTGATCGAGGTCGATCAGGTGCCCGACTGCGATTTCTGGAATGTGCAGATCAACAACTATTGGATGGAGTCGCTCGACTACCGCTACCACCGCATCTGTCTGAACAAACAGTCGGCGCAACTGGAGGCGGATGGCCGCTTGCGCATGATCCTCTGCGGCGTTGACCCCGGTCTGGCGAACTGGCTGGAAACTGCCGGCCATCCCCATGGCACCCTCTGCCTGCGATGGGTGGGAGCAAAGCAGCCGGTGCAGCCAACGACACGCGTGATCAAACTCAATGATCTGAAGGAGCTTGTGCGATGAGTGCCAATGACTTCGCCCTGGATAGCTTGCTGGCTGAAGCTTGCGCACGTGCGGGCGGCCTCGACGATTTCGGCCCCGGCGATTTTCGCCAGGGCCTGGTGGTGCTGGCTGACGCCCTGGAAAAAGAAGCGCGGCTATCCGTGTCGGGGCGCGGACTGTTGCGTGAGAAACTGTTGGCGCAACTGGTCAACCGTCTGATCATCGAGGATCACTGTCGGCGTTACCCACAAATCCTCGAGCTGGAAATCAACGACCCACTGGTGATCGTCGGCCTGCCACGCACCGGCACCACGCTGCTGCAACGCACCCTGGCGGTGGACCCGCAGTTCAGCAAGGCGCAGTGGTGGGAAACCCGCTACCCGGCGCCTCTCGACGGGGAGACCCTGGAGCAGCCGTTGCAGCGCCTAGGTCGGGCGCGCGCCGAAGTCGCGGCGATGGTCGAGTTCCTTCCGCAACTGCTGGCCATTCACCCACTGGACGCCGAGCAGCCCGACGAAGAGTTCATGCTGATGGAGCACTCGTTCCTCTGCGCCATGGACTCCTACGTCAACGTCCCCAGCTACACCGCCTGGCTCGACCGTCAGGACCAGACCCAGGTCTACCGTTACCTCAAGCGCTCCCTGCAGTTCCTGCAATGGCAGCAGGCACGCCGTGGCATCGCCCCCGGCCGGCGCTGGTTGCTCAAGAGCCCGCAGCACCTGCATACCCTGGAGCTGTTGTTCGAAGTGTTCCCCGGTGCGCAGGTGGTGCTCACCCATCGCGAACCGGCCAGGACCATTCCCTCGCTGGCCAGCTTCATCCATACCCTGTGGCAGTTGTACAGCGACCAGGCCGATGCCCAAGCCGTCGGCGAGCAGTGGAACCGACGCATGGCGCGGGCCTTGCGCCATGCCATGGCGGTGCGCGAAGGCATGCCGGCCGGGCGCTTTCTCGATGTGCAGTTCGAAGACACCCTGGCCGCGCCCCAGGCCGTGGTCGAGCGCATCTATCGCTTCGCCGGCCTTGAATGCACGGCAAAGGTTCAGGCAGAGATGGGCCAATGGTTGTCCGTCAATGGCCGGGAAAAACGCGCTGCCCATCACTACAGCCCTGACCAGTTCGGCCTCAGCGACGCGCTGCTGCAGCGTGACTACGCCGAGTACCGCGCCCGGCATCTGAGCGCCTGAGCCTGCCCCATAACAATAAGAGGATTCATCCCATGCTGCTTAAAGACAAAGTCGTGATGGTCTCGGGCGTCGGCCCCGGGCTGGGTATCAAACTGGCCCTGGAGGCCGCGCGCGAAGGGGCGCGGGCCGTGGCCATCGGCGCCCGCGACATGGGCCGCCTGCTTGAGGCACAACAGCGCATCAAGGCGGTCGCCGGGCATTGCGAAGTGCTGTGCGTGGCCACCGATATCACCGATGTGCAGGCCTGCAATCGTTTCGCCGAAGCCACCCTCGAGCAATTCGGCCGTATCGATGCGCTGATCAACAGCGCCTTTTCCCATGGCGGTTTCCAGGCGGTGGACGAGGCGGACAACGACCCGCTGCGCGAGGCCCTGGAGGTCAACCTGCTGGGCTCGCTGAACATGAGCCGCGCGGTGCTGGCGCCAATGCGCGCGCAGGGCGCGGGGGCGATCGTCATGATCAACACCCTGGGTGTGCGCAAACCGTATCAGGGTGGCGCGGCCTATGCCGCGTCGAAAAGCGCCCTGGCGGCCAGTGTGCGCTACCTGGCCAGCGAGCAGGCGGCCCATGGATTGCGGGTCAACGCTCTGGCCTGTGGCTGGATGTGGGGCGAGCCGGTGCAGGCCCTGGTACGCCAGAGCGCTGCCGCCCGGGGTGTCAGCGAAGAACAGGTGCGCGCCGAGTTCAGTGCCGGCATCCCTGGCGGGCGCATGCGCAGCGACGAGGAGTGCGCCCGCGCTGCGTTGTTTCTGGCATCGGACTACGCCAGTGCGATCAATGGCGCGCAACTCGATGCCAACGGCGGCGAAGTCATGTACTGAGGAGCAGGGCAGATGAACACAATCGATCACTGCGCTTTCAACGGCGATGCCGACGGTCTGTGCGCCCTGCAGCAGTTGCGCCTGGCGGGTGAACTGGATCCGCAGGTGCGCCTGGTCAGCGGGGTCAAGCGCGACATCGAGTTATTGCGCCGGGTCCAGGCCGGGCCCGGCGAGCGGGTCACTGTGCTGGACGTGGCCCACGAGCAGAACCGCGAGGCCACCCGGCGCCTGCTCGACGCCGGCGCCCGGGTACGCTACTTCGACCACCACTTTGCCGGCGAACTGCCGCGGCATCCGGCATTCGAGTCCTTCATCGACACGGCCGCCCAGGTGTGCACCAGCCTGCTGGTCAACACCTGCCTGGACGGGCGTCATCACCGCTGGGCGGTGGCCGCCGCCTTTGGTGACGGCCTGGCCGGCCCGGCCCGGGTGCTGGCGGCGCAGCATGGCCTGGCCGACGATGAGGTGCATGCCCTGGAGGAACTGGGCCTGCTGCTCAACTACAACGCCTATGGCGACAGCCTGTCGGACCTGCACTTCGAGCCGCTGGCGCTGGCCGCCGAGCTGCTGCCTTACCACGACCCGCTGGACTTCATCCGCCACAGCACAAGCTTCACCACCCTGCGCACCGGCCACGCCGCCGACATGGCTGCAGCCGCAGGCCTTGAACCCTGGCACGAGGGCCGGGGCGCGCAGCTGTACCGCCTGCCCGCGCAACCCTGGGCGCGGCGGGTCAGCGGTGTGCTGGCCAACCAGTTGGCGGCCGGTGCGCCACGCAAGGCGATCGGCTTGCTCAGCGCCAGGGCGGACGGTGACTGGACGTTCAGCTTGCGGGTACCGGAAGAGGCCGGGCTGACGGCGGATGCCTTCTGCCGGCAGTTTCCAACGGGGGGCGGGCGCAAACGTGCTGCCGGGATCAACCATCTGGCCGACGCGCAATTGAAGGAAGTTGCCGCACGCCTGCTCGATTGCTATCGCTGAACAAAAAGCAACACCCGGACCGGATCTGTCGGGGTGTTGCTTGGCACCAAAAGTCAGCGGTTCAAGCACCTGAACCGCTTGATCAAATATAGCTTGAATGCAGCCTTATATTCCATAAAGCTAGTACAAACTATTTTTATAGTGCGTTTTAATCTATTCAGTATTTTGAATCGATTGGAGCACTTGTCTGTGAACACTAAGGCGCTTTTACCATTTGGCTTGGCATTACTGGCTACCTGCTCGACGGCTTTCGCGGGCGCCACCCTGGATCGCGTAACCAGTAGCGGGGAGCTGACCGGCGTTCTGATGGAAAGCTATCCGCCATTCTCCTTTCTCAATGAACAGAACCAACTGGACGGGTTTGACGTCGATGTCGCCAAGGCCGTTGCGCAACGGCTAGGGGTGAAGCTGAAGCTGCAGACTCCGTCTTGGGATGTCATCGCTGCCGGCCACTGGAACGGACGATATGACATCTGCGTCTGCTCGATGACCCCGAGCAAGGCACGGGCCGAAGTGTTCGACTTTCCGGTGGAGTATTACCAGTCACCGGCGGTGATCGTGGTCAATGCCAAAGACAAGAACATTGTCACGGGCAAGGATCTGTCAGGTAAAAAAGTCGGTGTGATCAGTGCGTCGACCTATGAAGCCTATCTGAACAAGGATCTGGTGATCGAGGGCGCCGAGGACAAGCCGTTGAGCTATCCATTCGAAAGCGTCCAGGTCGCGCCATACGACAACGAAACGGTCGCCTTCCAGGATCTGGCCCTGGGCACCGGCGTGCGCCTGGATGCCATGGTCACTAACCTCATCACCGCTCGCGAACGCATCGCCCAGGATCCTCGCTTCAAAATTGCCGGCGACACGCTGTATGCGGAGCCCAACGTGGTCGCGATCGAAAAGGGCGATCCGCAATGGAATGCCAAAGTCACTGAGGTTGTCACCCAGCTCAAGGCCGACGGCACATTAAGCAAGATTTCACAGAAGTGGATCGGTGCCGATATCAGCCAATGACAGCCCTCAATCCACACCCGGCCAAGACGGCTGTCGCCCCCGAAACCGAGACGCGTCGTTTCAGCCCGATACCTGGTTTTCGCACTCGCCTGTATTTGACCTGGGCAGTGCTGTTTGGCCTGTGCGTCATGTTTTTCATGAGCTTCGATCTGAAGTTCTCGATCATTGTGCAGAAGCTGCCCAACCTGGTCGGCTTGCATTTGGGGCCTGACGGTTTCTTGCAAGGCGCCGCGCTGACACTGTTCCTGTGCTTCTGTTCGATCTGGCTTTCGTTGCTCCTTGGCTTCGTGACGGCACTGGCGCGCCTGTCTCGCAGTGCAGTGGCTTTCGGCGTTGCCAGTTTCTATGCGTCTTTCTTTCGCGGTACTCCACTGTTGATCCAGATCCTGCTGATCTACCTGGGGCTGCCGCAGTTGGGTGTCGTGCCGGGCGCCATCAGCGCGGGAATCATTGCGCTGTCGCTCAATTACGGTGCCTACCTCAGCGAGATTTTTCGTGCCGGCATCATGGCTGTAGCACCCGGACAGCGCGAAGCGGCGATGGCTCTGGGGCTGGGGCCGGCGGCAACGTTCCTGCACATCGTCCTGCCGCAAGCCATGCGCACGATCATTCCCCCGACAACCAGTCAGTTCATTTCAATGCTCAAGGACTCGTCGTTGATATCGGTGATGGGGGTCTGGGAAGTGATGTTCCTGGCGCAGTCGTATGGTCGCTCGTCTTACCGCTACATCGAAATGCTCACCACCGCAGCCGTTATCTATTGGCTCCTGTCCATTGGACTGGAGTTGATACAGAACCGTCTTGAACGCCACTACGGCAAAGGTTTCAAGCATCAGCGCTGACCCGTCCGTTTAATGACTTTTTACAGGTACTACGATGTCCGATCCAAAACCTCTGTTGTTTGCGTTATACGAGCAAGCCAGCGTTGGCTGTGGCGGCGCGCCGAGCCTCTGGACGCACCCGGCTGACGAGCGACTGACCATCAACTCGCTGGGCTACTGGTCGAACCTGGCACGCATCGCCGACCAGGCTCATCTCGACATGCTGTTTTTTGGTGATGTGCTGGGTTTCTACGATGTGTTTGGCGGTAATGCCGACGCGGCCATGAAGTGGGCGGTGGAAGCACCGGCCAACGACCCGTTGATGATCATCCCGGCATTGGCCGCCGTGACGGAAAACCTCGCCTTCGGCGTCACGGTCACCACCAGTTACGAGCATCCTTTCACCCACGCCCGGCGCTTCAGCACGCTGGACCACCTGACCAATGGCCGGGTCGGCTGGAACATCGTCACCTCCTACCTGACCAGCGCCGCTCGCAACTTCGGCCTGGAGCAGATGATCAAGCACGATGATCGCTATGAACGCGCAGACGAATTTCTCGATGTGGTCTACAAACTCTGGGAAGGCAGCTGGGCAAACGATGCCGTGATTGCCGACAAGTCTCGCCAGGTCTATGCCAAGGGCGATCGCGTGCGACCGATCAATCATGTTGGCGAGCATTACCGGGTGGCCGGGCCGCATTTGACATCCCCGTCACCGCAACGCACACCCTTGCTGATCCAGGCCGGTTGGTCAGGCCGCGGCCGCGAGTTTGCAGCCAAGCACGCCGAACTGATTTTCATCGCCAAGTCCAACCCGCTGGAGATTCGCCAGGGATTGGAAGATATATGGACGCAGGCCAGGGCACGGGGGCGTCACGCCGGGGATGTCAAATCACTGACAGTACTTCGCATCGTCACGGCCAGGACCGAGATCGAAGCCCAACGCAAATATGACGAACTGCAAAGCAACTATCACTTGCAGGCGCAACTGGTGAGTTATGCCGGTGATACCGGTATCGACATCAGCCGCTACGCGGACAGCGACGCGTTGTCCACTCACACCGAAGGCATGACTTCCTATGTGATGCGTCCTGATGGCAGTGGCAAGCCCTTGACCGCCGGCGATGTCAAACAGCGCTTTGCCAAAGTCACCCGGGGCAGTGATCTGATTCTGGTGGGAACGCCGCAACAAGTGGCCGATCGGATCGAAGAACACGCCCGTATTTCCGGCACCAGCGGCTACATGCTCAACCCGCTGATCAGCCCGGGCAGCCTTGAGGACTTCGTTGAACTGATCATTCCTGAACTGCAAAAACGCGGCTTGTATCGTACCCAGCCACAGAACGGTACTTTCCGTTCGCGGTTACGGGACGATGGCGCCAGCCATTTACCGGACTCTGCTTACGGCGCCTCATTCCGCTTTGATAAAGGTTTTTAGGGCGGGACAGTCCTGAAAAAAAGCGGCTCTCCAGAGGCCAATGCCAGTCAGTTAATCCCGGGGACACTGTGGGAGCGGGCTTGCTCGCGAAGAGGCCGGCACATCCAACAAAGATATTGGCTGACCCACCGCTATCGCGAGCAAGCTCGCTCCCACAGTTTTGACTTTCAGTGAACGCCAATCCTGCGGTTGGCCACAATCCCTGTGGGAGCGGGCTTGCTCGCGAAGAGGCCGGCACATTTAACAGAGATATTGACTGACCCACCGCTATCGCGAGCAAGCTGGTTCCCACAGTTTGACCTGCTTACTTCAAGTACCACCCCCAAGGCTGGTCGCTGACGTACTCGGTCACCTGTTTGACCTCCAGGTAATTGTGTAACCCCCATTGGCCCAGTTCGCGGCCGATGCCGCTGTGTTTCATGCCGCCCCAGGGGGCTTCGACGAAGGTCGGTTGCGAGCAGTTGACCCAGACGATCCCGGCGCGCAACTGGTTGGCGACCCGGGCGGTGCGCTGCAAGTCCGCGCTCATCACGGCAGCGGCCAGGCCGAAGCGACTGGCGTTGGCCATCTGCAGCGCTTGCTCTTCGGTCTTGAAGCGCTTGATGCACAGCACCGGGCCGAACACTTCTTCGCGCCACAGAATGCTGCTGTGACCAGGCTCGTCGAAAATCGCTGGCTCGACAAAGTAACCTTCGCGCAAGTGCGCCGGTCGCCGTCCGCCCGTGAGCAAACGGGCGCCACTGGCCAGGCCCTGGTCGATGAAGCCGAGCACCTTGTCGTACTGGCCCTGGCTGACCAGCGGACCGAGCAGCACGCCGTGCTGCATGCCTGGGCCAATGCTGATCTTGCGGGTTTCCTCCACCAGCCGTTCGATCAGGCGCGCAGCGATGGTTTCCTGCACCAGCAGACGAGACGTGGCGCTGCACACCTGGCCCTGGTTCCAGAAAATCCCGAACAAAATCCACTCCACGGCGGCTTCGACATCGGCGTCGTCGAAAACGATAAAGGCAGACTTGCCCCCCAGTTCCAGGCTGATGTTCTTGATGTCGCGGGCCGCCGCCGACATGATTTTCGCGCCGGTGGGCACGCTGCCGGTGAAGGCCAGTTTGTCCACCCCCGGATGCTCGGTGAGCGGGCTACCGGCATCGGCGCCGAGGCCGGTGACCAGGTTCAACACCCCGGCGGGCAAGCCGATACGATCGGCGGCAGCGGCCAGTTCCAGGGCGGTCAGCGGCGTCAGTTCCGACGGTTTCAACACCACAGTGGCCCCGGCTGCCAAAGCCGGCGCAACCTTCCACGCGGCCATCAGCAGCGGGTAGTTCCAGGGAATGATCTGCCCGGCCACGCCAATCGGCTCGTGGCGGATGCGGCAGCGGAAACGCGCGTCCGGCAAGTCCCGCGGCTGATCCTGTTGCTGATCCAGTTCGCGGGCCAACCCGGCGTAGTAGCGAAAACAGGCGATGGCGTCACCAATGTCCCACTGCGCTTCGGGCAAGGGTTTGCCGTTGTCGCGCACTTCCAGTTCCGCCAGCGCCTGCTGGCCACTTTCCAGTTCATCGGCCAGCGCCTCCAGCCATTGCCCGCGCTCGGCGCCGCTGGTCTGGTCCCAGCCATTGTCAAAGGCGCGACGGGCCGCACGCACGGCATGGTCGACGTCTTCTTCAGTGCCTGCCGCCACGCGGTGGAAGACTTGCTCGGTGGCCGGATCAATCACGTCCAGATAGCCGCCCAGGTCCGGGCTGACCCATTCGCCGTTGATATAGAGCTGATCACGCATGGTGCGACTCCTGGACGCCGGTGCGGCGGTTTTGCAGATGGCGGGAAGTGAACAGCAGGGCCAGCGATACGCAGATGATTACCGTGGAAATTGCGTTGATCTCCGGCGTCACACCACGGCGGATGGAGGAAAAGATGTAGATCGGCAACGTCGTTTCGGAACCGGCAACGAAGAACGCGATGATGAAATCGTCGAAGCTGAAGGTGAACGCCAACAGGAACCCGGCCATGATCGCAGGACTGATCTGCGGCAGGGTCACCCGCCAGAAGGTGTCCATCGGTGGCGCGTACAGGTCCGCGGAGGCTTCCAGCAAGGCCTTGTCCAGGGAATCGACGCGGCTGCGCACGATCACCATCACCAGTGCCATGGTGAAAAGCGAATGCGCGGCGATCACGGTGAAGAACCCCATGTTCAACTTCGGTACCGTTGGCAACCAGCTCGCCAGCAACGGGTTGATCAGGTCGAACAGGCTGATGAAGGCAATCAGCGTCGAGATGCCGATGACGATGCCCGGCACGATGATCGCGCAATAGGTCAGCGCATCGAACAGCATCCGTACCTTGGCGCCGCAGCGCTGCAAGCCGAACACCGCCAGGGTGCCGAACAGCGTGGCGATCACCGCCGAACTGAAGGCGATCAGTGCGCTGTTGCCCAGGGCTTCCATGATGAACGGGTTGCCGAACGCGGTGCCGAACCATTGCACCGAGCAGCACTGGAACGCCAGGCCACTGCGCCCGGCGTTGAAGCTGAACAGCACAATCAAGGCAATCGGCGCGTAGAGAAACAGGTACAGCGAGGTTGAATAGCTGCGCAGCCACATGTCACAGGCCTCCGTCGGCAGGGCGGCCGCCGTAGCGCGCCACCAGTTTCAGATACACGCCGATGATCAGCAGCATCATCGCCACCAACGTCATGGCCAGCGCACTGCCGAACGGCCAGTTGCGCGATTGCAGGAACAGGTCGACCAGCGCGTTGCCGACAAAGAACACCTTGCCGCCACCGAGAATGGCCGGGATCAGGAATTCGCCCATCAGCAGGATGAACACCAGCATCACCCCGGTGATGATCCCCGGCGCGGACAGCGGCAGGGTGATCCGGCGGAAGCTTTCGAAGGCGCTGGCACCGAGGTCCGCCGAGGCTTCGAGCAGGCGTTTGTCGAGTTTTTCCAGGCTGACGTAGATCGGGAACACCATCAGCGGCAGGTAGCCGTAGACGATGCCGATCAGCACCGCCCACGGCGTGTTGATCAGCCGTACATCCTCAAGACCCAGGCTGGCCAGCAGCGCCGGGATGCCCTTGCCGCTGAGGATGAAAATCCACGCGTAGGTGCGGATCAGGAAACTGGTCCAGAACGGCACGATCACCAGGGTCAGCAACAGCGAGCGGTTCCTTGTGACCTTGACCGCAAGGAAGTACGCCAATGGATAAGCCGCCACCAGGCACACCAGGGTGCCCAGCGGCGCCAACATCAGCGTGTTGCTGAAGGCCGCACCGCGAGAACCGAGGTTCAGGTAGTTGGCCAGTGTGAAGCCACCGGCGTAACCGCCCACGGCGCTGCGCTCGCCGAAACTGAAGACCAGTATGATCACCAGCGGCATCAACAACAGCAGCAGGAACCACAGGGTCGAAGGCAAGAGCATCAGCAGGGTAATGCGCCGGCCGAGGCTGCGCCGTTGGCGAACCTCGACCGACAGGGTATGGCCCGGCTGCACCGTTTGCGGGTGGGCGGCGGCATTCATGGGTGACTCCTCATTGGCCATGGTCAAGCGATCAGGCGGACTTGAATCGCGCCATCAGTTCGGCGCGCGCCGGGCTGGTCAGCGTTGCGGCGGCACCGAACTCCAGCGGGCTCAGGGCCTCGGCGGCCGGGTACATGATCGGATCGTCGAGCATCGCCACAGGCAGCAGCGCGTCGACACGCTTGTCGCCGCTCGGGTAGCCGTGGCTCAGCACTTCCAGCTTGTTGTGCTGCGGATCGAGCAAGTAGTTGATGAACGCGTAGGCGGCATCCTTGTGCTCAGAGCTTTTGGGAATCGCGAAGAAGTCGCTCCACAGTTCGCCACCTTCCTTGCCCAGTTCGAACTGCATTTGCGCGTTGTCGCGGTGCAGTTGCGAAGCATCGCCGGTCCAGGACATCGCCAGCCAGGCATCGCCGCTGCGCATCGACGGCTGGATGTCGGAGTTGATCGCGAACAGGTGTGGCTTGACCTCGATCAGCAGCTTTTCGGCATCGGCCAGTTCTTTCGGGTCCAGGGAGTTGAAGCTGTAGCCAAAGCTTTTCAGCGCGTTGCCGATGGCGGTCAACTGGTAGTCGTGGACCATCGTCCGGCCACTGGCCGGGCCTTGGGCGGCGGCCCAGAATTCCTTCCAGCTGGCTGGGCCGTTTTTCAGTTTGCCGGCGTCGTAGAGCATGCCGGTGGTGCCCCAGTTTTTCGGTACCGCGTAGACCTTGCCGTCCACCGTGCCCTGGGCCATGAACTTTTGCTGGAACGCCGAGGCGTCGAAGTTGGGGATTCGCGACAGGTCCAGCGGCTCGATCAGGCCCAGGCCGACGTAGGTGCTGATGGTGTAGTTGGTCGGCACCAGCACGTCCCAGCCACTGCCGCCGGCCTGTAATTTGGCGAGCATTTCCTCGTTGGAACCGAACACGCTCATCGACACCCGGGCGCCGGTGGTCTTGCCGAAGGCGTCGAGGTTTTCCTGGCTGTGGTAGTTCGGCCAGGTCGCCAGCGACAGGCGATCACCGAGCCTGGTTTGCTCGGCGGCTTCTGCGGTGGAGGTCAGCAGGCCGGGCATGTTGGTCGCGACCACGGCGGCGGCGATCCCAAGGCCCGTGCGGCCAAGGAACTCACGGCGGCTGATCGAGCCGTTCTGCCAGCTGCGCAGGGTTTTTATAAAAGTCTTCTGGTCCATAGCACGCTCCACATCCGGTTGATGAAACGAATCGATGATTTACAACGCCATGGCCAGGCCATTGGCGTGATCCCAGCCGACGCGCACTGCCGCGCCGTGTTCGAATGCATTGGCGCCGTGATCCTGCTGGCGCGGAACCCGCACGCAAACCACGCCAAAGGCCTGGGTGCGCACGCGGTACTCGGTGGAATTGCCCAGATAAATGCGATCTTCGACGCAACCCGGCAGCTTCACCTCCCGGGTCATCTCGACGTTGGCCCCGGCGATGCTGATCAGCTCCGGCCGTACCGCAATGCAACCGGCGGTGTTGGCGCTCAGGGCTTTGCCGGTGGGGGTGAGCGGGCTGGTCAGTTCCAGCCCTTGCTCGGTGCGCAGCACCACGGTGTTGCCGTTGAGCTGGCGCACGGTGCCGTCGAACAGATTGGACTCACCGATAAAATCCGCCACGTAGCGGCTGGCCGGGGCTTCATAGAGTTGTTCCGGAGTGGCAGTCTGGATGATCGAACCGTTGTGCATCACGCTGATGCTGTCACTCATCGACAGGGCTTCTTCCTGGTCGTGGGTGACCAGCACGAAGGTGATGCCGACCTCGCGTTGCAAGCGCAGCAGTTCCGATTGCATCTCCTTGCGCAGCTTGCGGTCCAGTGCGGCCAGCGGCTCGTCGAGCAGCAACACCGTCGGCTTGTTCACCAGCGCACGGGCGAGGGCGACACGCTGTTGCTGGCCGCCGGACAGTTCGCTCGGCTTGCGCTGGCCGAAGCCGCTCAGGCGCACCATTTCCAGCGCTTCATCGGCCATGCGCAGTTGCTGTTTTTTGTCAGGGCGCGGGGTGCGATAGCGCAGGCCATAGGCAATGTTCTGTGCCACGGTCAGGTGCGGGAACAGCGCGTAATGCTGGAACACCATGTTCACCGGCCGCTCGAAGGCCGGCACGCCGGCAACGCTCTTGCCGGCCAAGCGGACCTCGCCGCTGGTGGGCTGTTCGAAGCCGGCGATCATGCGCAGGGTGGTGGTCTTGCCACAACCCGAGCCGCCGAGAAAGGAATGAAACGAGCCACGCCGCACCGCGAAATTCAGACCGCCGACGGCCTGCACCTCGCCATAGCGTTTGACCACATTGCAGAATTCGATATCGCTTGGCGGGGTGTTGTTCACGAGACGGGCTCCCTTGCAGTGATGAATCAGTGCGTCGGGGGCCAAACTAGCAATCGGGGTTTTGCAGTGTATATATCCCTTGGGGGATAGAAGCGGATTGTTGTAGGAGCGAGCTCGCTCGCGATGAACTCAAGAGCACTGCGTTGAGCCAGTCATCACGCGTAATCGTTAACGACCATCGCGAGCGGGCTCGCTCCTACAAGGGATTATTGCCAACCGACAGGTATTAACCTGCAAACCGAGCCCAGGGGTGGTGGATCAGCTTGATCCGCCCTGACCACAATCTCCGGATCACCGATAGACCTGTGGGAGCGGGCTTGCTCGCGAAGGCGGTGTGTCAGGCAACATAGGTGTCGGCTAAAAAACCGCTTTCGCGAGCAAGCCCGCTCCCACAAGGGTTTTCTGTTGACTGACAGGTATCAGGCTTGCAGCTTGAGGCCGGGGGCCTGCAACGGATCCTCCGTCAGCTCCCGAATAAACAAACCCAGCAACTCCGACTGGCTGCCAATGCCCAGCTTGGCATAGATGTTCTTGCGGTGAATCTTCACCGTGCCGGGGCTGATGTTCAGTTGTTCGGCCACTGAGGCGCTGGAGTGGCCGCGCAGCAACAGTTGAACGATTTCCTGCTCGCGTCCGGTGAGGATGTGCGCGCCGAAGTGGTCGAAGGCTTCGCGGATCTTGAAGTCCAGGTCCTGCGCCGGTCGCGGTTCCTGAGCCTGACGCAAGCGCCAGGCCTCATTGATGACCTGCTCGACCACCGCTTGCGCGCACTCGACCAGTTGCATTTCGTCCCGGCTGAATGCACAGCTGGCGCTGGATCGCATCAGCGACAACACCGCCATGGCGCCACCGCCGAGGTCGACGAAGAACGCCACTTCCTCGGCCAGTCCGGTTTGCTGGTAATAGGTCAGGAAGTACTCGCCGAGGTAGAAGTGGTCGGGGGCGAACTGGCGCAGACGCCACAGCCCCGGCGCCTGCCCACGGGTACAAGCCAGGTAGAAGGGATCCAGCAGGTAAGGCCCGCACTGATAGTCGTCGACATACACCGCCCGCTTGTCCGCCGAGAACGTATCGAACAACGCCAGTGGCCGGTGATTGCCTTCGTAGACAAACAACACGAAATGATCGACCGGGCAGATTTGCCGAAGCCAATGGCTCAACCCCGACAACCGCCCATGCCCGGCAGGCAGGTCGAGCAGGTGGGCGACACCGGTGGTCCAGAGTTTCAGTTCCTTGGGGCGCATGGCGGCTACAGGCAGAAGAGGATGGCCTTTGGATGCACAAAGTACGCCATGGCGGTATTGCCCGTGTGAAGCGCGGCGGTTGGCGGTGCGTCGTGGCATAGACGCACCGCAACAGGGCTTGGTGTTACCGAGTGCTACAGGGCAGGTATCAAAAATGATCGGCTGAATCCTTTAGCGAGCACTCCGGGTCGAAGGCAACAGGATCGTCAGAATCCCCAGCAGCGGCAGGTACGAACACAGCGTGTACACGTACTCGATGCCCCGGATATCCGCCAGATGCCCCAGCAGCGCGGCGCCAATGCCGCCGAAACCGAACATCAGGCCGAAGAACACCCCGGCGATCATGCCGACGTTGCCGGGCACCAGTTCCTGGGCGAAGACCACGATGGCCGAGAACGCCGAGGCGAGGATGAAGCCGATGATCATGCTCAGCACACCCGTCCAGAACAGGTCGACGTAGGGCAGGGCGAGGGTGAAGGGCGCAGCGCCGAGGATGGAAAACCAGATCACCTGCTTGCGGCCGATCCGGTCGCCGATCGGGCCACCAAAGAATGTGCCCGCCGCGACGGCGCCAAGAAACAGGAACAGGTACAGCTGCGAACTGGCCACCGACAGGTCGAACTTCTCGATCAGGTAGAAGGTGAAGTAACTGGTGAAGCTGGCCATGTAGAAGTATTTGGAGAACACCAGCAGCGCCAGCACCACCAGGGCGAACGTCACCCGCCGTTTCGACAGGCCGTGGGTGGCCTTGCTGCCTTGCTTGAGCTTGAACAGGTTCAGGTGATTGCGGTACCAGCGGCTCAGGCCGTATTGCACGAGGATGGCAAACACCGCGAACAGGCCGAACCAGGCGACGTTGCCCTGGCCGTACGGAATGATGATCGCGGCGGCCAGCAATGGGCCGAAGGCGCTACCGGCGTTGCCACCGACCTGGAAGGTCGACTGCGCCAGGCCGTAGCGACCGCCCGAAGCCAGGCGCGCCACCCGCGAGGTCTCCGGGTGAAAGGTCGACGAACCAACCCCCACCAGTGCCGAGGCCACGAGAATGGCCGGGAAGCTGCCGACCATCGACAGCATGAGAATACCGATCAGGGTGCAGACCATGCCGGCCGGCAACAGCCACGGTTTGGGATGACGGTCGGTGTAGAAACCGATCCACGGTTGCAGCAGCGAGGCGGTGAGCTGGAAGGTGAGGGTGATCAGGCCGACCTGGGTAAAACTCAGGCCATAACTGGCCTTGAGCATCGGGTAGATCGACGGCAGCACGGCCTGGATCAGGTCGTTGATCAGGTGCGCCAGCGCACAGGCGCCGATGACGCGCATGACCAGGGGGCTGGCCTGGCTAGCCACCGAAGCGGTGGGTGAGGGAGAGCTCAGGGTAGTGGTCGACATAGGCGAGTTTCCGGATAAAAACGCGAACTGCGAACGCAAGGCGCAGCCAATTTCAGGGTTCGGCGTTATCCTAGGGGCCTCAACGACGCCCGTCTCGCGCAACTCGGGCGTGGACCATCGCAAAAAGGGCGTCATGATCAAACCATTGCAGACATTTCTCGCGGAGATCGACCAGGGCGGCTGGAGCGTACGCAGCAGTGCGACCGACTATCCGGAAAACTGGTTCATCCCGCCGCACTCCCATGAGAAACATCAACTGATCTATGCCATCGAAGGCGTGATGGTGGTGCACGCCGCCACCAGCCAATGGACGGTGCCGCCGAGCCGTGGCATCTGGATGCCGAGTGGAGAAGTGCACTCGATTCGCTGTGTGGGGGCGATCAAGATGCGCAGCGTTTTCGTGCGCCCTGACCCGAGCCTGGATCTGCCCGCCGAAACCCGGGCGGTGAGTGTTTCCGCGTTGCTGAGCGAGCTGATCAAGGTCTCGGTCGATTTCGACTTCGCCTGCAATCCGGACTCGCGGGAGGCCCGGGTGCTGCGGCTGATCCTGGATGAACTGACGATCCTGCCGACCTTGCCGTTGAACCTGCCGCAGCCCGCCGATCAACGTATCAACCTGATCTGTAGCGCGTTGCAGCGTGACCCTGGGGATGGCTCGACGTTGTCGGACTGGAGCGCCCGGTTGAGCCTCGACGCCAAAACCATCCAGCGCAGGTTTCGCAAGGAAACCGGCATGACTTTCGGCCAATGGCGCCAGCAAGCGCGACTGCTGTTGGCGCTGGAACGGATAGCCGTCGGGGAGAAGATCATCGACATCGCCGGGGAGCTGGGATACGACAGTCCAAGCGCGTTCACGACCATGTTCAAGAAGCAGTTCGGCAAGACGCCGAGCGATTTTTTCAAGTGATGGAAAGGGTGTTCTCTTGCACAAGAGAACACCCTTGGGTCACCGGCACCGCGTCAAACAAAAAGCCGCAACAGTATCGTCGCCAGAATCACCGTCGAGGCACCGCCAATGCGCGTGGAGATCTGCGCGAACGGCATCAGCGACATGCGGTTGGAAGCCGACAGGATCGCCACGTCTCCGGTGCCGCCCAGGCCGCTGTGACAGCAGGTCACGATGGCCGATTCGATGGGGTACATCTTCATCAGGTTGCCGATGAAGAAGCCGGCTACGGTCATCGACACCACCACCGAGACGCATACCAGCACGTAGCCGACCGAGAACACTTTCACCACACTGTCCAGCGGCACGTAGAGCATGCCCAGGCCGATCATCACCGGCCAGATGAACGCCGATGACACCAGTTTGTAAAAGCTGTTGGCGCCTTTCTCGAGTTTTTCCGGCAGCACCCGAAGGTACTTAAACAGCACCGCCGTGAGGATCATCATCACCGGGCCGGGAATGCCCACGACTTTTTCCAGCAGGCCGCCGAGGACGAAGAACGCGCAGATTACCAGCACCCCTGCACCCATGACGCGGAAGTCGACAATAGTGCCTGTGTCTTCCTTGACCAGGAATTGGTCATTCTCGTCCTTGGCGCGAATCAGCGAGCCTTCGCCATTGATGGTCGGGCGCTTGAGGGCCAGGCGCGCCAGGTAACCGGCACAGATGATCGCCACGATGTTGCCGACCACGGCGGCGGGCGCCAGTTGAGCCACGTAAATATCCGGCGTGCCGCCGAGGATTGCCGAGTAGGCCAGCGACAGGGGCAGTATCCCTTCGCCGATCCCGCCGCCAATGATCGGCACGATGATGAAAAAGAACGTGTGGTGAAAGCTGTAGCCGACCAACTTGCCAACGATCAACCCGCTGGCAACGGCGGCCAGGGTGCCGACGAGCAAGGGAATGAACATCCGCAGCATGCCCTGGACCAGAATGAAACGGCTCATGCCCAGAATGCTGCCGACCACCAGGCTGGCGATCACGAAGTAAAGGAAGTTGGCTTCTTTCATCAGCATTTTGGTGGCGTCGATCGTCGCCGGTCCGAAGAAGCCGTAGAACACCAGGATCGATGGCAGCATCAGGCACAGGATGGCACCGCCGCCGATTTCCTTGAGGATCGGCAGGCGCGAGCCCATTTGGCCGAAAAACACGCCCATGGTCATGATGACGGCGAGCCCGCCGATCATGTTCTTGGGCAGGAAGCCCAGATGGGCCGAGAGATAAACGATGACCGCGATGCCGAGAAAGATCGGCAGCGGGATGACGCCGATTTCGTAGGCGCACAGGCTGCGCAGGCGTTGCACAAATCCGCCGTCGGAGGCGGTTTCGATTTTCAGGGATTGTTCATAGGGCTTGTTCATGTCGCGCTTTCCTCATGTTGTTTTTATCGAGGATTCAGAAACCACGGTTGGCCGGGGATGGATTGCCACTCGGTAGATCGATGGTATCCTTCGCTAATGACGCAATAAACAGCGAAAGTATGAGGCGTATGAACACGAATCGTGATCAATTTCCCTTGCCTGAAGACCTCAAGGTGTTCCTCACCGTCGTTCGAAAAAACGGCTTCGCCAGCGCTGCCGAGGAGCTGGGGTATTCCCCGGCGTACATCAGCAAACGCATCTCCGTGCTGGAAACCACGCTCTCGACTCGGCTGCTGCACCGCACCACACGGCGCATCGCGCTGACTGACGACGGCGAGCGGGTGCGGGTATGGGCGGAGAAGTTGCTCGGTGACTTCGATGACTTCGTCGGCGAAATATCACAGGCGCGGCAACAGCCGATGGGTTCGCTGCACATCTGCAGCAGCTTCGGTTTCGGGCGCAACCATGTGGCACCGGCGATCTGCGAGCTGTCGCAAACCTATCCCAGGCTTGAATTGCGCCTGGACGTGTTTGATCGCGTGGTCGACATCGTCGGCGAGGGCTTCGATCTGGAAATCCGCGTGGGTGATGACCTGCCGGGCCAGCACCTGGGACGCAAACTGGTGAGCAACCGGCGGGTGCTGTGTGCGACGCCCGAATACCTGGAGCGCAGGGGTGTGCCGCAATCGCTGGCGGACTTGAAAGACCACGATTGCCTGGTGCTCAAGGAACGCAACAACGCGTTCGGCGTGTGGAGCCTGACGAAGGACGGGCAGGAAGAATCGGTACGCGTCAGCGGGCCGTTATCGTCCAACAACGGTGAGATCGTGTTGCAGTGGGCCCTGAGTGGCGGCGGGATCCTGTTGCGCTCGATGTGGGATGTGAAGCCGATGCTGGAGCAGGGGCGACTGGTGCAGGTGCTGCACGATTACACCCAGAGCGCCAACGTCTGGGCGGTGTACCCGACGCGGTTGAGCCAGTCGGCCAAGCTGCGGGTTTGCGTCGAGTTTCTCGAGGAATACTTTCGTCATCTTTCGGTTGAATGAACCACCGGCATCTCTGTAGGAGCGAGCCTGCTCGCGATGGATTCAAGAGCGCCGCGTATAGCCAGTAAACACGCGTTATCGATGACGACCATCGCGAGCAAGCTTGCTCCTACAAAGTTCTCATCAGCCCAACCAGGGATTTTCCGCCAGATGCCGCGCCTCGAAGCTGCGAATCTGTTCGGCGCGTTGCAACGTGGTGCCAATGGCATCCAGCCCCAGCAGCAATGATTGCTTGCGCAGTTCATCGATCTCGAACGGGATCACGTTGCCGTCTGCCAGTTCGATGGTTTGTTCCGGCAGATTGACGCTGATTCGAGCCGTTGCCGGGTTGCTGGTCAACGCGGCAATCTGATTGAGTTGAACCTCGGTCAGCTGGATTGCCAACACGCCATTGCGTTGGCAATTGTCGTAGAAAATACCGGCGAAGCTGGTGCCGATCAGGGCGCGTATGCCGACCTGTTTCAGCCCCCAGACCGCATGTTCGCGGCTCGAACCACAGCCGAAATTGGGACCCACCACCAGGAACGCAGCGTCGCTCCAGGCCGGTTGGTTGAGGATGAACCCGGGATTGGGTTCGCCGGACTCAAGGAACCTCAAGTCAAAGAACAGACCCTTGTCCAGCCCCTTGCGATCAATCCCTTTGAGGAACTGCTTGGGCATGATCACGTCGGTGTCGATGTTGGAGGCCAGGAGCGGGGCGGCGCTGCCGCTGACGAAATCGAAAGGTTGCATGGTTCAAGCCTCCAGCGCGAAGGTGCGCACGTCGGTCAGGTGCCCGGTAATCGCTGCGGCGGCGACCATGGCCGGGCTCATCAAATGGGTGCGCGCACCGGCGCCTTGGCGGCCTTCGAAGTTTCGGTTGGTGCTTGAGGCGCAGCGATCACCGGGGGCGAGCACGTCGTCATTCATCGCCAGGCACATCGAACAGCCCGACTGGCGCCATTCAAACCCGGCGTCGAGGAAGATCTGCGCCAGCCCTTCGTCTTCGGCCTGATCACGCACCAGGGTCGAACCGGGAACAATCATGGCGCGCACGTGGGCTGCCACCCGTTTGCCGCGCACGACGCGGGCGACATCGCGCAAGTCTTCGATGCGCGCGTTGGTGCATGAGCCGATGAAGGCGTGGCTGATCACCACGTCGCTGAGCGGCATGCCCGGTGTCAGGCCCATGTAGTTCAGGGCGCGTTGCATGCCCTGACGCAGGATCAAGTCAGGTTGCGCGGCCGGGTCCGGCACATGCCCGCCCACCGATGCGGCCTGATCGGGGCTGGTGCCCCAGGTGACCATGGGTTCGAGAGCCGCGACATCCAGCGTGACTTCGCGATCGAACACCGCACCTTCGTCGCTGTGCAGGCCGCGCCATTTTGCGACGGCCTGTTCCCACAGTTGGCCTTGGGGGGCACGGGGTTTGTGTTGCAGATAAGCAAAGACCTTGTCATCCGGGGCCATGAACGCGCCTCGGGCGCCCGCTTCGACAGCCATGTTGCAGATGGTCATGCGCGCTTCGACGCTGAGGTCGCTGATCGCCGGGCCGGCGAACTCGATGGCATAGCCGGTGGCACCGGAAGCGCCGATTTTTTCGATCAGGGCCATGATGATGTCCTTGGACGTCACGCCCGTACCGAGTACACCGTTAACCGTCACGCGCATTGTCTTCAGGCGCTTGTAGACCAGGGTTTGCGAGGCCAGCAGGTGTTCGATTTCCGAAGTGCCAATGCCGAAACCGAAGGCACCGAGGGCACCGTAGGTGGTGGTGTGGCTGTCGCCGGCGGCAACGACCATGCCGGGCAGGATAAAGCCTTGTTCGGGGGCCACGACGTGCTCGATGCCCTGGCGCTTGTCCAGCACGTCGAACAGTTCGATACCGAAGTCGCGGCAGTTTTCTTCGAAGTAAGACACCTGACGAGCGCCGCCAGCGTCCGGCATGGCGGCAGTGCGTGTCGGCGCCGTGGGATTGACGTGGTCGACGACCGCCAGGGTTGCGCCCGGGCGCCAGGCTTTGCGACCGGCTTCGCGCATGCCACTGAAGGCTTGCGGGCTGGTGTACTCGTTGGCGACTTGGCGGTCGATGTACAGCAGCACGTGGCCCTGATCGTCGAGGGCGCATACGGTGTGGCTGTCGATGTGTTTTTGGTAGAGCGTTCTAGGGCTGTGCATGGAGTGGGCTCTTGTTGTCATGCGAGATCACGGAAACGTACCCACAGCATATTCGTCGCCATTCCTGCATCAAGCGCCATTAAGTGAAGGCATTGAACACGATATGTGAATTACAGCGCGCTGCTCAAGGTAAAGAAACTACCTAGAACACTGCGGCAAATGCCGTTACCAATGGGGTTCGTCTCAATATCCCGCTGGTGGGGGCTGCCCTAGGCTGTGTGCTTTTGGCAAACCGGTGGGCGGAGTTGTTATGCGTTTATTTGAACTGATCACTTTTACCGTGCGGGTGCGCACGGTTGCGCAAGCGTTGGCGCAGATCGAGGCGGCGCTGGACGACCCGAAAGTCGGCGGCACGTTGATAGGCTGCTGGGCCTCGGAGATCGGCCAGTTGAACCAGATCGCCGTGCTGCGTGGCTACGCCGACGAACACCTGAGGCAAGCCGAGCGCGAGCGTTTCCTGCTGGGGGGCGGGGCGTTTGGCATCAACGAGTTCATCACCGATCTGCGCATCGAAAACTACACGCTGTTTCCCTTCCTCGAACCCTTGAGCGCAGGCCAGCACGGTCCGTTCTATGAACTGCGCGTCTACGACCTGGTCAGCAGCGGCTTGCAACCCACCCTCGACGGCTGGAGCAAAGCCATCGAAGCGCGAACCGCCGAACAGTATTCACCGGTGTACGCGGCGTTTTATGCCACTGACGGTTCGCTGCCGCGCTATCTGCACATCTGGCCATGGACCACTTTGGAACAGCGCCTGCAAGTACGCACCCAAGCGGTCGCCGACGGCGTCTGGCCGCCGGAAAACTCTGGCCCGCAACTGCGCGACATGTTCTCGACGATCTACCTGCCCGCGAAGTTCTCGCCCTTGCAATGACCTGGGCTCGGCGCGACCGGGGTCCTCAGAAACGATCCAGCCTGTACGGCGCAGTCGCCGGCAGGCTGTGGGGCTGGGTGCCAGTCAAGGGCGAGGCCATTTGCGCGATCATTTCCGCCGTGACCGCCGCCTGGGTCAACCCCAGATGCTGATGACCGAAGGCGAGCAGGACCTTGCCGTCGCACACCCGGTCGATGATCGGCAGGGAGTCGGGCAAGGACGGCCGGAAACCCATCCACGGCGTGGCGGCTTCAGCACTCAGGTCGCGTTTGAACAGGCCTTTGCTCAGGCGGTGCAACTGCCAGGCGCGTTCCATGGTCGGTGGGCGGTCGAGGCCGGCGAACTCGACGGTGCCGGCCAGGCGCAGCCCGTCAGCCATCGGCGTCATGATGAACTTGCGCTCCAGCGAGGTGACGGCGAACGGCAAGCGCCCGTGTTCGTGGGGCAGCATCAGGTGATAGCCACGCTCGGTGTCCAGCGGCACCTTCTTGCCGGTCAATGCAGCGGTGAGCTTGGCGGAATGGGCGCCACAGGCCACCAGCACGTGTCGACTGCTGACGCGTCCTTGATCGGTGATCAACGACACGCCGCTTTCATTCAATTGCCCGCCCTCGACCCGCTGCTTGAGGAACTGCACGCCGCTGCTTTTGGCCGCGTGCACCAGTTCGCCAACCACCTGGAAGGGATCGAGAAAATGCCCGGTGCGCGGGAAGAACAATCCGCCCCGGAGCTGCTCGCTGAGTTGTGGCGCCGCATCGCGTACCGCCTTGGCCCGCCAGAAATCCACCGGCACTTGTTGCTGGCGCATGCGCGCCTGTAGCGCTTCGATGGCCTGTTGCGAGTCGGCGCGCTCGAACACCAGCAACGAGCCGTCTTCCTTGAGCAACCCGGGGCGGTCGATGGTCTCCAGCAACCGGTGCCAGGCCCCCAGGCTGCTTTCATTGAGCGCGCGGATGCCGGCCACGGTGCGCTGGAACGGCGCCGGTCGCAGGTTGAGCAACAGGCGTGCGAACCAGGGCAGGGCCCGGGGCATGTATTTCCAGTCCAGGCGCAGCGGGCCCATCGGGTCCATGAGCATGGCGGGCAGGCGTTTGAGGATCGACAGGTCGGCGATGGGGAACACCTGCTCGGTGGCCAGGTGCCCGGCATTGCCGAACGAGGCGCCACGACCGGGCTCCTGCTGATCGATGACCACCACCCGCCGGCCCTGGCGCGCCAGGCGCAGGGCGCAGGCGACGCCGATGATCCCGGCGCCGATCACGGCAACGTCCGACACTGCATTGGGGCTGTTGAAAAGGGAGTCGTTGGACATGGCCTAGGCTTCTCTCTGGCCGTCGAGCAGGCGACGCAACTGCAATGGGTTGCCGTGCTTGAGCGCGGCCGGCAACAAGGCGTCCGGGAAGTCCTGATAGCAGACCGGACGCAGGAAACGCAGAATGGCGGCGGTGCCGACCGAGGTGGTGCGCGCATCGGACGTCGCCGGGAACGGGCCGCCATGGACCATGGCATCGCACACCTCGACCCCGGTCGGCCAGCCATTGACCAACAGACGCCCGGCCTTGCGCTCCAGAGTCGGCAGCAAGGCCCTGGCGCTCTCCACGTCGGCATCGTCCAGGTGCAGGGTGGCGGTCAACTGGCCTTCCAGGTGCTCGATGACCTGACGGATTTGCTCGTCGTTGGCGCATTGCACGATCAGCGACGCGGCGCCGAACATTTCTGCCTGCAACGCCGGGTCGGCGAGAAATTCACTGGCCTGGGTGACGAACAGGCGGGTCTGGCACTGGTTCGGGGTTTCGCCCTTCAAGCCGACGGCCACTGTATCAGCGTGGGCATGCTCGGCCAGCGCGCCGACGCCGGCCTCGTAGGCCTTGAAAATACCGGGGGTGAGCATGGTCTGCGCCGGGCTGCGCTGTAGCAGTTGCGCAGCCGACTGGATGAAGCGCTCTAGGTCCGGGCCTTGGCGGGCAATCACCAGACCTGGGTTGGTGCAGAACTGACCGGCGCCTTGGGTGAGGGACGCGACGAAGCCTTGCGCCAGGGCTTCGGCTCGCGATTGCAGGGCTGTCGGGAACAGCAAGACCGGGTTGATCGAGCTCATTTCCGCATACACCGGGATCGGCTCGGGACGCGCCTGGGCCGCGTTGCACAAGGCGATGCCACCGCTGCGCGAGCCGGTGAAACCCACGGCCTTGATGCGCGGATCGGTGACCAGGGCGATGCCCACTTCGCGGCCGGAGCCGAACAACAGCGAAAACACGCCTTCGTGCAGCCCGCACAGTTTGACCGCACGGGCCAGGGCTCTGCTCACCAACTCGCTGGTGCCGGGGTGCGCGCCATGGGCCTTGACGATCACCGGGCAACCGGCGGCCAACGCCGACGCGGTGTCACCGCCTGCGACGGAGAAGGCCAGGGGGAAGTTGCTGGCGCCGAACACCGCCACCGGGCCGAGCGGCACCTGACGCTGACGCAGGTCCGGGCGGGGCAGGGGCTGACGCTCCGGCAGCGCGGAGTCGACCCGTACATCCAGCCACTCACCGGCACGCACGGTGCGGGCAAAGGTTCGCAACTGCTGGCAAGTGCGGCCCCGTTCACCCTGGATACGCGGGCGTGGCAGGCCGGTCTCGGCCACGGCGCGGTCGATCAATTCATCGCCGAGGGCTTCGATTTCGCTGGCGATGGTTTCGAGGAATTCGGCGCGGGCCTCCAGGGACGTCGCGCGGTAGCTGTCCAGGGCACTCCACGCCAGGGCGCAGGCCTGTTCGACGTGTTCGCCGCTGCCACCGTGATAGGGCGGTTCAAGGGGTAGATCCGTGGCGGGATCGATGCCGCGGATCGCTTCGCGGTTGCCGGCGATGGCCTGCTGGCCGATCAACATGTTGCCTGTCAGAGTCATGGTCTTTCCTGAAACAAAGAGGGGGGGCGTTGCGAAAAAAAACGCCGTACCGCCGTGGGCGAAAATAAAGGCGGCGCACCTTGGCACGCCGCTGTACAGGCTGAATGTCAGGCGAAGTCCTGTTCGGCCGACCACTGCTCGTACCACTGGCGGAACAGCGCGTACTGGTTCTCGGCATAACGACGCTGGGCATCGCTGAGCGCATCGGTCTCGTTGAAGTGCAGGGTGTATTCCTTGTCGCCATTGAGCACCATCAGGTGCTTGTAGTAGAGCACCAGGTCGCAACCCTCATCGAAGGACGACAGCACCGCCAGTGCCGATTCCAGTTCCCGCGCCTGACGACGCGCCTTGGCATCGCCCTTGGCCGCTTGTTTGCTCAAGGCCACCAGGCGCAACACTTCGCGCGGCAGCGCGTTGCCGATGCCGGTGATGGCGCCGGTGGCGTTGCAGTTGACGAAGCCATGGACCACCTGGGTGTCGACACCGACCATCAGGGTCACGTCATCGTCCTTGGAGGTGATGTGTTCGGCGGCGTAGCGCAGGTCGGCGGCACCGCCGAATTCCTTGAAGCCGATCAGGTTCGGGTACTCGCGGCGCAGTTCGAAGAACAGGTCGGCGCGGGTGGCGAAGCCGTAGTAAGGGCTGTTGTAGATCACCGCCGGCAAGCCGGGAGCAGCTTTGAGGATCGCGGCGAAGTGGGCTTTTTGCGCGGTGGCCGAAGCGCCGCGAGACAGCACTCGAGGGATGACCATCAAGCCATGGGCACCGACTTTGGCCGCGTGTGCCGCATGGGACACCGCTTCGCGGCTGTTGACGGCACCGGTGCCGACGATGGTCGGAACACCGGCGGCCACCAGGCGCGCCACGCCTTCCTGACGCTCGGCTTCGGTCAGCAGCGGCCAGTCGCCCATGGAACCGCAATACACCACGGCGCTCATGCCAATGTCGATCAGCTCGCGACCCTTGGCCACCAGCGCGTCGAAGTCCGGCTTGCGATCGGCGGTGCATGGGGTCATCAGTGCAGGGATGCAGCCAGTGAAAATGTTGTCGCTCATTGTGTTGTCACTCCTTGAGGCGTTCATTCAGATTTGGTCAGGGAAAAGGCGTGGGGCTCAAATGCCCCACGCAAAGGGGTCCTGTTCGTCGATCAGCAAGGTGCTGTCGGCGGTCATGTAGGCGCGGCCGGTGATGAAAGGGATGATGTGTTCGCCTTCCCATTCGTAGCTGCCGACAAATTGGCTCGCGGTGATGCTGGCCTGGACCCAGCGTTCACCGGCGGCCAGTTTCCCGTCGGCCGCCAGGCACGCCAGTTTTGCGCTGGTACCGGTCCCGCAGGGCGAGCGGTCGTAGGCCTTGCCCGGGCACATGACGAAGTTGCGGCTGTCGGCGTGATCGTCGTCGGCAAACAGTTCGATGTGGTCGATCAGCGCGCCGTCTTCACCGTGGATGCCCTGGGCCTCGAGGGCCTTGAGCATGGCCCAGGTGTACTCGGTGAGGAACTCGACGTTGTCCATCTGCAAGGCCTGACCGTGATCGGACACCAGGAAAAACCAGTTGCCGCCCCAGGCGATGTCGCCGTACACGCGGCCATGTCCTGGCACTTCGACCGGCACCTGTTGGCGGTAGCGGTAGGCGGGCACGTTGCGCAGGGTGACGTTGCCGTCCTCATGCAGCGTGGCGCTGACCGGGCCGACCGGCGTATCGATCTTGTGCTCGCCGGGCTGGATATGCCCCAGGTAATGCAGCGAGTTGACCAGGCCGATGGTGCCGTGACCGCACATGCCGAGGTAGCCGGCGTTGTTGAAGAAGATCACGCCGCAAGTGGCATCCGGCGACACCGGTTCGCAATACAGCGCCCCCACCAGCACATCGTTGCCACGGGGCTCCAGCAGGCAGGCGCGACGCCATTGGTCATGCTGCTCGCGCAGGGCATCGCGCTTCTCGGCCATGGTCCGGCCGGGCAACTGGGGCAGGCCCGACATCACCAGGCGAGTCGGCTCGCCGCCGGTGTGGGAATCAATGACATGTACTTTTTTCATAAACCATTCCATTAGAGGAACACGCAGGCTTTGCCGGCCTGAATTTCAGTGAGAGGTCTGGGCGGATACACCGATCGGACGCTGGCCTGTGGTCGTGCCGGTGTGAGCAGGATCGGCTTGGCTTTCTCCGTCCTCGTCTTCCAGGCGAACCAGATGCGCCGGCACCCCGGTGGCCGCGCCCCAGTAGTAGATGCCCATCGCGCAGGCCGCCACGACCAGTGTGTCGAAGGGATGGGTGAGTACGCCCATGCCGCCGAAGCTGCCGAGCCAGGACAGCACGATAGTCACGGCGTAGAAGCCGATCAGCCATGCCGAAGAGCGCACTTGTTGGGCCAGGCTCAGGTGTTGGGTCGGCACGAAAAGTCCGCACAGCAGGTACACCACGAACATCAGGATCTGCAGGCCGAGCAGCCAGGACACGGTGCTCCAGCCAGACCAGTAGACGATCAGCGCGGCGATGATGAATGACACCGGACCGAGGACGCCCATGCGCTTGACCTTGAACGGCCGCGGCATGTCCGGCGCATTGCGGCGCAGGGCAGCCACCGACACCGGGGCCACTGCGTAGCTCAACACCAGCGCGGCGGAGACCACATTGATCAGCGCTTCCCAGGAGGGGAAGGGCAGGGTCCAGAACACCGACAGGGCGAAGGTCAGCCACAGCGCCGGACGCGGGATGCCGGACTTTTCGTCAATGCGCGTGAAGACCTTGAAGAAGGTGCCGGTCTGCGCCCAGCCGTAGATCACTCGCGGTGTCGCGTTCATGTAGATGTTGCCGCAACCGCTGGGAGAGATCACCGCGTCGGCCACCACCAGATAAGCCAGCCAGCCCACACCCAATGCCAGGGCGATGTCGCGGTAGGGCAGGGCCAGTTCCTTGGCCACGCCGGCCCAACCGTTGGCGAGCATTTCGGTAGGCACGCCGCCGAGGAACGCCACTTGCAACAACACATAGATGGCGGTGGACAGCAGTACGGAGAGGATCAGTGCAATCGGGATGGTGCGTTGGGGATTCTTCACTTCGCTGGCCACCGAGATGATCGGTGTCAGCCCCAGGTAGGCGAAGATAATGCCGCCGGCGGACACCGCCATCTCGACACCTGACAGCCCGAACGGCATGAAGCCCTGGGACTGGAAGTTCTCTGGTTTGAAGAAGGTGAACAGCACGCCGATCACCAGCAGCGGCACGATGAACTTGAACATGCTGATCAAGTTGTTGGCCTTGGCGAACGTTTTCACGCTGTAGTAGTTGAGCATGAAGAACAGGCACAGCAGGCCGAATTGAACCAGCCAGCCAATCGCCGTTGGATTGCTGGAACCGGCCTGGGTCAATGCGGGAAACCACGCAGCGGCATACTGGCGCGCGGCGACCACCTCGATGGCCACCAGGCTGGAAAACGCGATCAGCGTGATGAAGCCCATCAGGTAACCCAGCAACGGGCCGTGGGAGTAAACCGGGTAGCGAACCACACCGCCGGCCCGGGGCAGCGCTGCGCCGAGTTCACAGTAGACGATGCCCAGCAGCAGCACCGCAAAACCGCCCAGCAGCCAGGAAAAGATCCCCGCCGGCCCCGCGATGGCGGACACGTGACTGGCTGCGAACAACCAGCCGGAGCCGAAGATGGCCCCCAGTCCGATAAACGTAAGGTCTATCAACGAAAGTTGTTTTTTGAACTTGCCTTGGCCTGACATGGCATCGCCTTCTTGTGAGTTATTGGATAGGCAGGTGTGCACTTCAAGACGCCCCGGTCGGTTTTGCCGAGGAGGGCGGTGGCCATAGAGTGAACTTGGCGGCGTGCCCGCGATTGATGTTTTCCTTGGGTGTCGATGACGAAATCAGCACAATGGGAAATGTCTGATTTTTGCGAGGGACCGGTTGATGACTCAGGATGCGTTTACGCTGTTGTGCCAGGGCGACGACTCGAACCGCCCCGAATCCATCGAGCAACTGCTGGCAGGTGTCGCACTTTTGCTGCCCATGCTGGATGTCATTCCGAATGCGGCGATCTTTATCAAGGATGTCCAGGCGCGCTATGTCATGGCCAACCGCACGCTGGTGCAACGCTGTGGCTTGAAGCAGCTCCAGCCGCTATTGGGTAAAACCAGCGCCGAGGTGTTCCCGGAGCAACTGGGGCCTGGTTACACCGAGCAGGACCGGCGGGTGCTGGAGCAGGGGCTGGTGCTGGAAGACCAGCTGGAGTTGCATCTGTATGGCAGCCGCGAGCCGGGCTGGTGCCTGACCCATAAGCGCCCCTTGTATAACCGCCGCAATGAAATCATCGGTCTGGCGGGCATCTCGGTCGACCTGCAATCGGCCAGTGACACGCACCCGGCGTACCAGCGCCTGGCGGCAGTGGACGAGCACATTCGCGCGCATTTCAACCGTCGCGTCACCCTGGGCGAGTTGACGCGCATCGCCGGTATTTCCGTGGCGCAACTGGAACGCTACTGCAAGCGCGTGTTTCACCTGACGCCACGGCAGATGATCCAGAAGGTTCGTCTGGAACACGCGCATCGACTGCTCCACACCGATATGCCGATCACCGAGGTCGCCCTGCAATGCGGCTATACCGACCACAGTGCGTTCACCCGGCAGTTCAAGGCGTTGACCGGTTTCACCCCGCGCCAGTACCGGCAGGCCACCGGTCACCAGCAGCCGTCCGGTCTGGATTAGCGACGCGCCGCCAATGGCCCTGTAAACTGGCCGCGCAAAAGGCGCCTGCCTCACCACCTCAAGCAAGAGAGTCCTCATGGCAAACCACGACCTGACCTTCACCCCTGATCCTGATGCGGATTCGATTTCCTCCGACGTTGTCGGTTTCGGCGGTGTGCTGGTCTCCACCCAGATCCCCACCCGCGCCGACGGCAGCCTGGAACTGGGCGACATCACCCTGCAAAGCGAATGCACCCTGCAAGCACTGAAGGTCGCGCTGGAGCGAGCCGGCAGTTCCATGGACCGCGTGATGCACCTGACCATCTACCTCACCGACATGGCCGACCGCGCCGCGTTCAACGAAGTCTACAAGCGCTACTTCGCCAAACCATGGCCAGTGCGCGCTGCTGTCGGGGTTGCCTCGTTGGCGGTTGAAGGCATGCGTGTGGAAGTGACCGCGATGGCGGCCAAGGCCTGATCTCAGTCAGACATACACAAAACCCTGTGGGAGCGGGCTTGCTCGCGAAGACGGCGTGTCAGCTGGCACAAGTGTTGACTGACCCAGCGCTTTCGCGAGCAAGCCCGCTCCCACAGGGGATGAGGCATGCCAGGCCTGCTCGAAGCACCACCTGGCAGCATACGGGTGCCGGTCAGGCGTTTCGCCGCTACAATGCACGCCTCGACCGTGACAAGCCTGACTAAAAAAACTATGTCTTTGCCCAAACATCACCTGGAATTGCTCAGCCCTGCCCGCGATGTCGCCATCGCCCGCGAGGCCATCCTGCATGGCGCCGATGCCATCTACATCGGTGGCCCGAGCTTCGGCGCCCGCCACAATGCCTGCAACGAAGTGAGTGATATCGCCCAATTGGTGGAGTTCGCCCGTCGCTACCACGCCCGGGTGTTCACCACCATCAATACCATCCTGCACGACAACGAACTGGAACCGGCCCGCAAGCTGATCCATCAGTTGTACGACGCCGGCGTCGATGCGCTGATCGTCCAGGACCTGGGGGTGATGGAGCTGGACATTCCGCCGATCGAGTTGCACGCCAGTACCCAGACTGACATCCGCACCCTGGAGCGAGCGAAGTTCCTCGATCAGGCCGGTTTCTCGCAACTGGTGCTGGCCCGCGAGCTGAATCTCCAGGAGATCCGCGCCATCGCCGACGAAACCGACGCAGCCATCGAGTTCTTTATCCATGGTGCGTTGTGCGTGGCGTTTTCCGGCCAGTGCAACATTTCCCACGCGCAAACCGGGCGCAGCGCCAACCGTGGCGACTGCTCCCAGGCCTGCCGTCTGCCGTACACCCTCAAGGACGAAAAAGGTGGGGTGATCGCCTACGAAAAGCACCTGCTGTCGATGAAGGACAACAACCAGAGCGCCAACATCCGCGCCCTGGTCGAGGCCGGCGTGCGTTCGTTCAAGATCGAGGGCCGCTACAAGGACATGGGCTATGTGAAAAACATCACCGCCTACTACCGCCAGCGCCTCGACGCCGTGCTCGAAGACCGTCCGGACCTGGCCCGTGCCTCCAGCGGCCGCACCGCGCACTTCTTCCTGCCCGACCCGGAAAAAACCTTCCACCGTGGTAGCACCGATTACTTCGTCACTGACCGCAAGATCGATATCGGCGCCTTTGACTCGCCGACCTTCACCGGTCTGCCGGTGGGTGTGGTCGAGAAAGTCGCCAAGCGTGACATGCAGGTCGTGACGCACGAGCCGCTGTCCAACGGCGACGGCCTCAATGTGCTGGTCAAGCGGGAAGTGGTGGGTTTCCGCGCCAACATCGCCGAACCCAAAGGCGAATTCGAGGAGGACGGCGAGAAGCGTTATCGCTATCGCGTCGAGCCCAATGAGATGCCGGAGGGGATGTACAAGCTGCGCCCCAATCATCCGCTGAATCGCAACCTTGATCACAACTGGCAACAGGCGCTGCAAAAGACCTCCGCCGAGCGTCGCATTGCCCTGAACTGGGTCGCTTGCCTGCGTGAAGAGCAGCTGGAACTGACCGCTACCAGCGAAGAGGGCATCAGCGCCAGCGTCACCCTGGCCGGCCCGTTCGGTGCCGCCAACAAGCCGGAACAGGCGCTGGAGCAATTGCAGGATCTGCTCGGCCAACTGGGTACCACGCAGTACCACGCCATCGACATCAAGCTGGACGCGCCGCAGGCGTACTTCATCCCCAACTCGCAGCTCAAGGCCCTGCGCCGTGAAGTGATCGACGCCTTGACCGAAGCGCGGATCGCCGCCCACCCGCGTGGCAGCCGTAAGGCCGAGACCACGCCGCCGCCGGTGTACCCGGAGTCGCACCTGTCCTTCCTGGCCAACGTCTACAACCAGAAGGCCCGCGACTTCTATCACCGCCACGGCGTCAAGCTGATCGACGCGGCCTACGAGGCCCACGAGGAAACCGGCGAGGTGCCGGTGATGATCACCAAGCACTGCCTGCGTTTCTCCTTCAACCTGTGCCCGAAACAGGCCAAGGGCGTGACTGGCGTGCGCACCAAGGTTGCACCGATGCAGCTGATACACGGCGATGAAGTGCTGACGTTGAAGTTCGACTGCAAGCCTTGTGAAATGCACATCATCGGCAAGATGAAAGGCCACATCCTCAACCTGCCGCAACCGGGCAGCGTGGTGGGGCACATCAGCCCCGAAGACCTGCTCAAGACCATCCCGCGCGCACCGCACTGAGTGACCGGTGAGTGCGCCGCAACGGCGCGCTCACCTGTTCCAGCCTGAAACCTCTTTTGCTGAATTCCAGACGCTGACGATAAACCTGGAGCTGGCGGTCGACACTATTTACAGGTATCGGCGACGGCCTTTTCAGCTCGTTTGAATTCCTGTTTGACGTCGGTCGGGATGCGTTGCCTTTTCAGTTCCTGACCGAGGAAGGGTTGTTCGCCTCGGGACTGAACCTCAGCCTCCTCGGCCGTTATCTGCGCCTCGATGGCAGCGGCGTGCTTGTCGATGACGGCATCGACCTCGGCTTCATTCCTGGCGGTATCGAGTGCCAGGACCAACTGGCCGGCCTCGGCTTTTTCGGCTTCGGCATAGGCTTCGACCGTCAACCCGGAGGCCAAGGCTCGCGCTTGGGTTTCCAGGTCATTCAGATGCTCCCGGGCGGCCTTGCAGACCGCTTCCTGTCGCTGGTTCTGGATGTGTTCCCAGGTGTTCAACCCATAAACCGCGGTCCCGAGTACCAGAAGGGTTGCAGCGGCCCCCATTAATTTGCCTTTCACTTTTGGCGCCCTCAAATGGCAAGGGAAGGGTGTTGCATAAACGATTCCCGATTCAATTCGAGTATTGAAAAGCGTAGCAGAGCTGTTCGGGCTGAATGTGCGCCGATAAATCCCCGAGATCCGGCTCAACACTAAGCGCCTGTTTTAATGAACAATTTTTTTTGTTTGGGCTTCCCAGACGAGGAAAAAGTTGGTAAATTTGCGCCCACTCTTGCAGCGACCCTCAGGGAACCAGCCGCGAGAGCAGGCAACAGGTCTTGTTGCCACTCAAGAAAGCGAGTGCCAGGCACTCATCGCAACAGATACAGGGGCGTCGCCAAGCGGTAAGGCAGCAGGTTTTGATCCTGCCATGCGTTGGTTCGAATCCAGCCGCCCCTGCCATTTTTTTATTCCTGCATAATCAGAAAACACTCGACCGACGGTTATTATTCGTCGATTCGTTGGTTTTTTGCCTCCCGTTCCCCGGTCGCGTTGGCGCCACTATCGAAAGCGCTCCGGAATGGCCTCGGCAAACGGGTACCAGGAAAAATACGGCCTTGCCTCGTCGATGACCCGCTTGACCGAGGACCTTTGGGTCAACCTGTCGAAATAAGCACTCAAGTGGCGATGATCGCCGGGAAAGGGTACGAGGGTGCTGGCGTAGAACAGTGCCGGGGCGGCGGCACAGTCGGCCATGCTGAACGCGGGGCTGGCGACCCAGGTTCTTGCCGTCAGCTGACGTTCAAGCATGCCGTACGCCGTCATTAGCGCGGCGCGTTCGCGGGTCAGGTCGCCATTTGCGGCATTGATTCTGTCAGCGACGATCTTCTGCATCGGCACCTGGATGTGCAGGTCGAAAAAACGATCCCACAGACGCACCTCCAGCGCGGTTTCCCAGTCGTCCGGAACCAGATGCACCTGGCCGGGATGAAGCCGGTCCAGGTACTCAATGATCACACTCGACTCCGGCACATCCTTTTGCCGGGCGTGATCGCGCAGCACCGGAAACTTGCCGATCGGCCACAGCGCTTGAAGCTCGGCCCGGTCAGCCTCGTTGCCCAGGTCTATGACCCTTTTTTCAAACTCGATTCCCAGTTCATAGAGAGCGATCAGCGCTTTGTGGCAGAACGACGAGAGCGGATGGAAATAAAGAGTCAGTGACATCCTGCAATTCCTCGGTGAGATGCAAACCACCTGATTATCCGTCGCTATCGGCCGATGCGCGAGGTGCTCCACCCTGATGCCCGGCGCCTGCTGTTCGGGTTAGAGTACAAGTCTTCTGGCCTGAACATCAGGCATGCCACGTTTAGGGTCATATCGCCATGCACCAGATCGGACTCATTGTTTACCCCGGCTTCCAGGTTCTGGGCCTGGCCATGTGTGCCGCCTTCGAGTTGGCCAATAGCGCCGGCGACGAGCCGTTGTACCGGATTGCATTGCTGTCCGAGCCGGGTGGGCTGGTGCAAACGTCCGCCGGTTTTGCAGTGCAGACCGAAGCGTTCGATCAGCGCGCGTTCGATACGCTGCTGGTCCTGGGCGACAACCTGATCCGCCCGACCACGCCGGGCATGTTGGAGTTTCTGCGTCGCGCCAGCCACGGCACCCGGCGTCTGGGCTCGATTTGTACGGGGGCGATTGCCTTGGCCCAGGCCGGTTTGCTTGATGGTCGGCGGGCGACCACTCACTGGGCGCATGTGCCGGCCTTTCGCAAGGCGTACCCGAACGTGAAGGTCGAGGAAGACCGGATCTTCATCAACGACGGCAACGTCTGGACGGCTGCCGGCATGAGCGCTTGCGTCGATCTGGCGCTGGCCCTGGTGGAGAACGATCTGGGCGTCGACGTTGCACGCAAGGTAGCGCGGCAATTGGTGGTGTATCACCGGCGTTCCGGCGGGCAGTCGCAGTTTTCGGTGATGCTGGAGCTGGCCCCCAAGACCGATCGCATACAGGCCGCGCTGAATTACGCCAGGCAGAATCTCAAGTCCGCGCTGTCGGTCGAGGAGCTGGCCAGTGCGGCCAATCTCAGCCCTCGGCAATTCAGCCGGGTGTTTCATGCCGAAACCGGCCAGTCTCCGGCCAAGGCCATCGAAAACCTGCGGGTGGAGTCGGCCCGGTTGATGATGGAAACCGGACGGCACTCTATCGATGTGGTAGCGACGGACACCGGCTTTGGTGACCGGGAGCGGATGCGCCGCGCTTTTATTCGTGCGTTCGGGCAGCCGCCGCAGGTGATTCAGCGTGCCAGTCGGGGCTGAATCGTGATGTCCTGAAAGGTGGTGTATACGACATTCAGGTCTTAATATTATTTGCGTAATATTTATCTCGTTGAAACCTTTTCCTCAATGAGATCACCGCCATGACCCTCGTCAAAGCCGCCGCCGTACAAATCAGCCCTGTTCTTTACAGCCGAGAAGGCACCGTCGACAAAGTGGTGCAGAAGATTCTCGAACTCGGCGAGCAGGGTGTGCAATTCGCCGTATTCCCGGAAACCGTGGTGCCGTACTACCCGTACTTTTCCTACGTGCAGTCGCCATTCGAAATGGCCGCCGAACACCTCAAGCTGCTGGACCAGGCAGTCACCGTGCCTTCGCATGCCACCGATGCCATCGGCGCTGCGGCCAGGCAAGCGGGGATGGTCGTGTCCATCGGCGTCAACGAGCGCGATGGCGGCACGTTGTACAACACGCAGTTGCTGTTCGATGCCGACGGCTCGCTGATCCAGCGTCGCCGCAAGATTTCCCCGACCTACCACGAGCGCATGATCTGGGGCATGGGCGACGGCTCAGGCCTGCGGGCCGTCGACAGCGCGGTAGGGCGCATCGGGCAACTGGCCTGCTGGGAGCATTTCAACCCGCTGGCCCGTTATGCCTTGATGGCCGATGGCGAACAGATCCATGCGGCCATGTACCCGGGGTCGTTTGCAGGTCCGCTGTTCGCCTCGCAAATGGAAGTCAGCATTCGTCAGCATGCTCTGGAGGCCGCGTGCTTTGTGGTCAACTCCACGGCGTGGCTGTACCCCGAGCAACAGGCGCAGATCATGGCCGACACCGGTTGCGCCATCGGTCCGATCTCCGGCGGTTGCTACACCGCGATCATCAGCCCGGATGGCTCGGTGCTGGGTTCGTTGCATGAAGGTGAGGGCGAGGTGATCGCCGACCTCGACATGGGCCTGATCGACAAGCGCAAGCGCATGATGGATTCCCGTGGACACTACAGCCGCCCGGAACTGCTGAGCCTGCTGATCGACCGCACGCCGCAATCCCATGTGCATGAGCGCAGCGCGCATCCAAAGCTGGCGGAACAGACCGGGCTGGAAGAGGTGATGGGTTAGTTCCGGGGAAAAAAAACAGGGGACTTCATGGAAGTCCCCTTTTTGTTTGTCGGCGTTGCAGCTGTCGTTTCAGCGTCGCCAGAAGCAACGCGCCAGCAGCGCATCGATGCCGAGCTTACCGCCACCCGACAGCAACAGCGGCGTGAGGGCCACAAGATAGATCAAAGGCAGCTTGAAGTTGCCGTAACCCTTGTTGCTGATGGCATAGCCTTGGGCAAGTTCACTGAGAGTGTGCCAGTCGGCGGGCCAATGGACGGCGGCGGTTGCGACGAGGGTCACCACCATCAGGCTCAGCGCCGAAAAACGTGTGCCCAGGCCCACCAGCAAGGTCAGGGCGAAGATCAGTTCGGCCCACATCGACAGTTCCCAGTTCAGCGTCGCTGGAAGGTGGTCGAACGGAAACGGGAAGCGCTCCTGGATATCGGCGAACCAATTCTGGCCGTTGAATTTTTCCAGGCCGGACTCGAAGAATTCCCAGGCGAGAAACACCCGCAGCGCCAGGGGGGCAAACCAGTCGCCGGCACGGTCGAGGTTCAGGTGCAGGCCTTTGACGGCCGAAGAAACGGAAGTGTTCATGGGCGTAGTTCTCTTTCAGGTCAGGGCGGCGGGGCAACGGCATACCCCCGAGAGTTGAGCGCTTTGATCGGCTTGGCCAATCGACAGGCGTATTTCATCAATGGGGTGTATCTGCGGTGTGTCGTTGTGGCGGGGTTTTGAGTGCGGGGTGTGTCTGGGGTGGGGCTGTATACACTGAGATACGTAACCATGGGGTTTTTCATCCAATGCACAACCAGGGTGGGAGCGGGCTTGCTCCGGGCGGCGTTCCGACGAATACGGTGTGTCAGGCACCATCAATGTGGCTGACACACTGTATTCGCGAGCAAGCCCGCTCCCACAGGGGATCGCCGGTGCGAAGCGTGACGCTCCAGGGAAATTGCTATACATTTTCCGGCCGCCCCCTGCATGGTGAAACCGCTTCATGTCTCTTGCGCTCGAACGTCTAGTCGCTGGCACGCCAATCCCTTTCGCCGGTAATCGTGTCACTGTCGTCAGCCCCGAACTGGCGCAACGCTTCCAGCCCGGTGACCACCTGCTGGTGGAGCAGGTCAGCGGCGAGTTGCTGCTGATCCCCGTGGCAGACCAGCAAGCGGCCAACGTCGCGATCGAGCGCGCCCAGGCGGCATTCACCGCGCTGTCGGCAGTGTCCGATCAAGCCATCAGCGCCTTCTTCGACCTGTTTGCCCAACGCCTGGAAACCGCGCAGTGCTGGGCCTTGATCGAAGCTGCCAACCTGGCCGACATCGAGCGGGCCAAGGCGCGCGGTCGCTCGACCACCCGGTTGCTGGCCGATGAGCGCATGCGTCGCGACATGATCGCCGGCCTGCGCGCCTGGCGCGATGCACCGGCCAGTCGTGGCAAGGTGATCAGTTGCGTCGAGCACGACGGCTGGAAAGTCGAGCAAGTGGTCTCGCCGCTGGGCATCGTCGCGTTCGTCTTCGAAGGCCGGCCGAATGTGTTTGCCGACGCGGCCGGTGTATTGCGTACCGGCAACACCGCGGTGCTGCGCATCGGCAGTGATGCGTTGGGCACCGCCCAGGCGATCGTCACCCATGCACTGAACCCTGCGCTGAGCGACGCCGGTTTGCCGGCCGGAGCCGTGTCGCTGGTAGAAAGTGTCAACCACGCCGCCGGTTGGGCGATGTTCGCTGACCGACGCCTGTCATTGGCAGTGGCCCGTGGTTCGGGTCGCGCCGTCAGCCAGTTGGGCAGCATCGCGCAGCAGGCCGGCACGGCGGTCAGCCTGCACGGCACCGGTGGTGCGTGGCTGATCGCCAACGCCGATGCCGACGCCCCGCGCTTTGCCGCCGTGGTGCGCAACTCCCTGGACCGCAAGGTCTGCAACACCCTGAACGTCTGCCTGATTCACCGCGACCGCGCCGCTGAACTGGTGCCGCTGTTCCTCGACGCACTCAAGCAGGCCGGCACCGCACGGGGCCAGGGCTGCAAGCTGCATATCGTTGAAGGCAGCGAGTCGCACCTGCCGCAAGACTGGCTGGCTGCAACGGTCCAGGTATACCGTGCCGAAGGCTATCAGAGCGAGGCGCAGGCCGAGCCGTTGCCGGAAGATCAATTGGGCCGTGAATGGGAGTGGGAAGAAACCCCGGAAGTCAGCTTGAAGATCGTCGACAACCTGGACGATGCCATTGCCTTGTTCAATCGCTACAGCCCGCAATTCACCGTGTCATTGATCAGTGAAAGTGCCGAGGCTCAGGAGCGTTTCTACAACGCGGTCAACGCGCCTTTTGTCGGCAACGGCATCACCCGTTGGGTCGACGGCCAGTACGCGTTGAACAAGCCGGAACTGGGGCTTTCGAACTGGGAGAGCGGGCGCCTGTTTGCTCGCAGTGCGATTCTCTCGGGTGATGGCGTGTTTACCATTCGTAGTCGCATGACCCAAATCGATCTGGGCGTCAAACGCTGAGATGGCGCAATCATGATCAGCACCGCCGTGACCGCTGCAAGGGCGGTCACTTTCTTCAACAATCGGCGGTGCTGATCACGCGGTCTTGATCACTTTGGCCGATACGGCACAAGTGCTTGGATGCTCGACCGGCGACACGAAGCTTCGGCTGTCGGCATCCAGCGCGTCGATCGAACCCTGCTCGCGATGGGCGTTAACGATTACGCGTGCTACCTGAATGAACGCGTCGCCCAGGCGTTTTTCGCGAGCAGAGCTCGCTTCTACAGCGGATCTCGAGTGTTCATGCTTTTGCGGTACGCCGGTCTTCTCGTGGGCACCGTGCATATTTCGCCCGATAACTGCGGGTGAAATACGACGGCGATTCAAACCCGCAGGCAATGCTCACTTCCAGCACACTCATGTCGGTCTGACGCAGCAACTGCCGCGCCTTTTCCAGCCGCAAGCGCAGATAGATATTGGCTAATAGCGGTGAAATAGGCGCACCTTGTGGTGTGCCCTGCTTCGCAGGAGTTCGCTTTCCGTTTTCAAGAACACCTGTACGCAGCCATCGGACTATTAACGCTAACACCCGTCGATCCGCGATTCGGTGTTGCAGAAAGCACATCATCCACTCGTGATCGATGGTGTCAAAGAACGCGCGAATAGTTGAGCGGGCTACTCACATTGAAGTCGGTGGTGTGTGTGGAGCGCTTACTCATAACCCAAGGCGGGAGCTGTATGCGGTAATTCCGCACGTACGGATCTGTGCGGGGGTGGCAGTTGGCTGCCATTCCTACCGCGACCAGTTGATCTCGCGTCCTGCAGTTATGAAACGCGGATCCATGAAAACCGCGCACAGAGTATTGAGTGGGGGCACATTGTCCCAGCCTGGCAGTTTGATCATCAGCGGCAACGCTGGCAAAAACGGGTTAAGAAACCTCCCTCTCGAAAAAGAACGCAGTCTCCCCAAAAGCCGGTTTTAGTTGATCGAACCACGTAGCATCGGGATCAAATCGTGCGAAGAATGGCCTCTGCACCCAATCCGGGTTTCGTGCTTGGATAAAACGTAAAACAAACACCTTTTCTCCTCGAATTTCAGCTAAACCGCAGACCTCAACTTTCCCCGGATCTGCGCTCATCGAAGGTCCTCTGGCAGTCCTGGCAATACCTGAAACTTGTTTGACCGCGTCCCGGTAAATTTCCCACGCACATACAAGAGGGACTTCAAAATACCGGCGGGCCCCGGTATCACGCTCGATAAACATATAGTAAGGAATAATACCTAATTGGATTTGCGTCTGCCAAAGTCGCGCCCAGACATCAGCAGAGTCATTGATATGAGCCAGCAACGGGCCCTGGCTACGTATTTGAGCGCCGGTTTGTCGAACACGAAGAATAGCCTCTCGAGCAATGGCAGGCTCAGTATGTAATTTATACCTCGAATGCCGTATAGATTTCTCATGCCGCAACCTGCGCCGGAGCTTTGTATCGGATCCATCTAAATAGAAGTAGAGAGAACAGCGCTATAAGTCCAAGCCCTACGCCACACCATACACCCGCTGCTCCTAGGTCAGTATAAAATGCCAAGAAGAGAGCGAGCGGTAGCCCCACTAGCCAAAAACAAATAATCGAAAGCAACATCGGAAAGACGGTTTGTTTCAAGCCCCTAAATATACCGAGCAGTACCATTTGACTTCCATCAAAGAAATGGAAGATTCCTAAAATGCAGACAAAAAGGCTAGAAAGCTTGATAAACTCGTCATCTCCACCTTCACCGCGAGCAACAAATAGCTGAACAATATCATGGGAAAAAATAATCAGGATAGAAGATATTACAGTGAGTACTATCCAGCTGAGCCATAAAGCACTCCATCCGGCGTCACTCGTCCGCCGCGAATACACCCCCAAAGGAGAGCAGAGGCTTATTCTCGTAGTAGAAGCTTGAGAAATGCCATTAGGTATTGTAAATACGACTTGAAGAACTTGCATTGCGATACCATGAGCAGCCAACGCAACGACTCCAAACTTACCCACTATGATTGTGAGGATGAAGAAAAATAGCGTGTCATTTGCCTGCGTTAAAGAGACCGGAATACCGTTTCTTAAAATAGGCAGCATCAACCACCCTCTCACTACTGTCAATTTTATACAGTGCTGCCGCCCCCTGAACTGCGGATTCATTAAGCCTAATATGACCAGCAATATACAAAGCAAAATGTTTGTTAGCGTCGTGGCGATACCTGCACCGAACAAACCCAAGGGGGGTATCCACAAAAAACCAAATATTAGAATCAGGTTGGCAACGAAGTTAAAGATCGATGCTATAATAATTGCGATAACTGTATATCGCGCTGATCCCATTATTGATAAAACATTTCTGAGGTGTACAAATAAAATCGCTGGACCGATGCTCCACATCAGGCTATTCATGTATCTCTGAGCTTCGAGAGATAAAAGCGGATCCTGGCCAAAAAAAACTAATATTTCTTTCGTAAAATAGAGCATTGCTAAGCATATTAAAAATGCAGCTGCTATGAGCTGAATGCAGCTGGTTGATACAGATGCATATTGTTCTTCTTTTGCCGTAAATACCAATGCATCAGTAATAAACGGGATTGTAGAAATGAGTAGCCCGGAAAATAATAAAAACAGAAGATAGTAGAGGCCCTGTGCCAAAGTCGACGCAGCTAACGCCTCGGTACTAATCCATCCAGCCATTATTACGTCCGTAGTCGCAATAATCACATGCGCGATATTGCCAGATACAAAGGCTAGCGAGAGCCGGGAACTCTCGCGCATCTCGGATGTATATCTACGGGAAAGCCTCGCGGCACGGTTAAATGTCAGTGATGATGTCAAGACTGTACTCCCGGTCTAGGTGCTTATCCTATGTGAACTCCCACGGCGAAGTTGCACGCTGAATCCTCCTGTCATTACGAGGTTGGCTGCCCGCGGTTGCCACGCGGTAGATAGCTGTGGGCGGATGAGCGTTGGCGTAAGCCCGTTGTTGTTCAATAATCCTCAAGGCGTCTTTGTTCGCCCCTTCAAGTTGCTGCGAGAAAAGGTAATCTTCTTAGCTGCGAACAAAATCAGGGGAGGCTTCATTGGTGTACAAAGGGGAGAGGGGAGCATTCATTTCCAGACTCCTTATCTGAAGGGTGTCCATGAATGATGCGGCACAAACTAAATAATTCGTACCGCCGAATTCACAGTCACAGGAAGGAAAAGGAAACTTCGCAGTACTGCGATACTAAAAATCCTACAGAAATTTCTGCTCGATAAGGCGCAAGACAATTTCGATCAAGCTTTCACAGTCCGCTGATCTTCCCTCGAACAGCGCTCCATGGCGCAAGCACTTGAGCCTTACACAGGATGAAGTGGCCAAACGGATGGGTGTCTCTCAGCCGGCATTTGCCCAGCAAGAGACCGTCTCAAAGCCTCGGAAGGCCACTCGCAAAAAAATAGCAGCGGCGTTTGGTATTACCGCTAATCAACTTGAGATTTAGGCTGTGAAAGGGATCGAAATGAAAATCTGCGGCATCGAAATCAAAGGCAGCGAAGCGATCATCGCCGTGGCCGCCCTCGACGGTCAGGCGTTGAATCACGTCGCGCTCGCCACCAAGAAAATTGCCCTGGACGATGATGAGGAAGCCGCCAACGTCAAAGTGTTTGCCGCGCAGATTGCGTCGTTCGTGCGCGAGAATTCGATAGATCGGATCGCGACCAAGAAGCGCAGCAAGAAGGGTGAGTTTGCCGGTGGGCCGACCACGTTCAAGATCGAAGGGGATTTGCAGTTGCTGGACAATTGCGAGGTGGCGCTGCTGTCGCCGCAGACCATCAATGCCCAGGCCAAGAAGCACGGGTTTGAGCTGTCGGCGACGCTGAATAAGTATCAGCATGAGGCTTATAAAGCCGCCTGCTCGGCGTTACTGAAGAAGTAACCTTCAACCCAAGGAGCCGGCTTGCCGGCGATGGACTCAAGTGCGCCGCGTTTATCCGGTTTACACGCGTTATCGTTAACGACTATCGCTGGCAAGCCAGCTCCTGCAAGAGACCGTGTCCTGGTCGAAAACAAGGCCTGCTCCTTATCGGGAGCAGGCCTTGTTTATCAATAAGTCAGTAATGACTCATCTTAATCAGTAGAACCGGTCAATCACCCGAACTTCGTTCTGGTTCTGCATCGAGGCCCAGGCCTGTTTCAGGGTTTGCAGAACATTACCGATGAAGTCCTTGTCGGCCGCGGCCTTCTTGCCGACATAGCCCTGGCCGCGACGGTACATCTTCAGTCGGGCGAGCAGGTTCTGGTTGTTCTGGTCGAACTCTGCTTCATGGGCGTGCGGCGACAGGCAGTCGATATGAACCTGGCCACACTTGCTGATCCAGAGAATATGGTTGTCGTGGCTGTCTTTCTTTGCAGCGAAGATACGAGCCAGTTCATCGATAGTTGGTTGATTGTTCAGATTCATCATAAAGCCCCTTGACCAATTGGTGATCTTTCAAAGTTGATTCGCTAATACAGGTAGCCCATCGGTTAGTTGATCCCTGGCACCGAAACCAGGACGTCAGCGTTCGACCGCCTTATCGGGCGGGGTCCTGCGTCTGTTGCATGTAGTCGTGTTGAATAACTGCTACGCAATAGCGTCACAACGAAGAGAAGCGGCGAAAACCTTAAGGCCACTGCCGACATTTTCAGGGTCGGCCACAAGCTTCATGAGGATTGCTCGCCAAGACTTCTCGCCCTTGTACTGGACGTTCAGGCCAGGTCAGCTTCTTCAATCTGCCTTGTGGGCAGCGTGTATCCGGGAAAAACAGCTCGGCGGTCAGACGAGCTTGCTCAAACGTGTTGCCTGTACTCCCGATCGGGGAGACGTCTGCATCATGCAAGGGCAAATCGGAGGCGTCAACGGTTTTGTAGTGAATATTTTTAGTCACTACATATTGTCGGACAAAGCTGTTGGGAATTAGCGGGTGGAGTCGAAGGTGTGTCGGTCAGGACGACAAAGGCGGACACTCAAAGCGGTAAAAAGTGCAGGGATAGCGGTCAACCATCTGCTGATGTAAGGTGAGCCCGGCAACGTTGAGCTCCGGCATCACGGTGGCCCAGAACAGGCGCGCCGGCTGATTCGCCTCGATGTGGAAAATCTGCCATTGACCGGGGAATTGACTCAAGAGGGTGGAAACGACAAATCGCGCGACACCCTGGCCACGGAAGCGTCGACTGACAAACAGGTAGCCGATGTTGTAGTCGGCGCCGGGTAGATGGACCTGGTTATCCACGGTCACGAAGCCAGCCAATTCACCGTCGACCTCGATCAGGAAGGGGCGGGTAGCCGGGTTTCGCCAGTAGTCGGGCATGGGCAGGATGTTGAAGAAACCGTATTCGCCGAGTTTCAGCGGTAACCATTCGCTGAAGTCGTAGGTGTAGAACTGCATCAGGTTCTCGATGGTTTCCAGTTCATCCCGTTGGGCGGCGTGCAGTTCTATCGAAGGCATACGGGTTGGCTCCAGTTACGCCGGGGCAGGTACACCCTTCATTATGGTTGGCCACAAGGTTCGGTGTCGGGTTCAGGTTTTGCTTGCCGGCTTTGCCCCGCGCCTGGTGCCACTCGATGGTTTGCGCGGGGCGCTCTTGCGCTTTTTCTTCCATGGAGTTGCGGCGCGCCCGCCGGGCGGTGGACCGCTGATGGTCAGGCTCAGGCCGGCACAGCGACTGACCTGCTTGCTCATCCACGCCGCCTGTTTGGTGACGAACTCTTCCAGGCTCATTTCCCCGCTTTGCACCATGTCCAGCGCCTGTTCCCAGATCGCCGTGGTACCCGGATCGGCGATGGCCCGGGGTACGGCGTCGATCAGGCTGAACGCGGCCGGCGTGGCGGCCAGGGCCTTGCCGTTCTTGACCAGATAACCACGGTCGAGCAGGCCCTGAATGATCGACGCACGCGTCGCTTCGGTGCCGATGCCGGTGGTGTCCTTGAGCTTTTGCTTGAGCAGCGGGTCTTGCACCAGTTTGGCGACATTCTTCATGGCCTTGATCAGGTCGCCTTCCGTAAACGGCTTTGGCGGTTGCGTCCAGAGGTCCTTGAATTGCACGCCGGCCACTGCGCAGTCGATGCCTTCGGCCAGGTTGGGCAGAGTCTGCGGTGCCGGGGCTTCGCGCCCCTTGGCCGGAGCCAGTGCTTCGGGCAGGGCGCGTTTCCAGCCCGGCTCGATGATCTGCTTTCCGACAGCGCGCAAGGCCTCGCCGGCACAGTCGAAATCGGCCTGGGTGCGGTCGTATTCGTGATTGGGCAGGAACTGCGCCAGGTATCGGGCTCGGATCAGGGTGTAGACCGCACGCTGTTTGCCCGCCAGACGTTCGAGGTTCTTCGCCGCAGCCGTGGGGATGATGCCGTGGTGCGCGCTGACCTTGGCATCGTTCCAGGCCCGTGAGCGCCGTTGCGGATCAAGGTGATCGTGCAAGGCGTTCAACGCCGGATCGGCCTGACGCAATGCCGCCAGAATGGCCGGAGCCTCGCTGTGCTGACTCAGGGGCAAGTAGCCGCAATCACTGCGCGGATAGGTAATGACTTTGTGGGTCTCGTACAGCGCCTGGGCAATGTCGAGGGTTTCCTGGGCGCCGAGGCCGAGTTTCTTTGAGCAGACCTCCTGCAGGGTACCCAGGTCGAACGGCAGCGGGGCCACTTCGCGCATCCGTTCGGTGCGCAGTTTGATCACCCGCGCACTGGCCGCGCCGCTCATGGCGGCCGCAGCTTGTTGCGCCAATGCCTGATTCAGACAGCGGTCCTGGTCGTCGCAAAGCTCGGATGCCGCGCGCCATTGCGCCGTGAACGCGGTGCCGTTGTGCAGCAGTTGCACGTCGATGGCCCAATAGGGGACGGGCACAAAGTCGGCGATGCTGCGATCGCGATCCACCACCAGGCGCAAGGTCGGCGTTTGCACCCGCCCGACCGGCAGCACGCCTTGATAGCCAGACTGGCGCCCCAGCAGGGTGAACAGCCGACTCATGTTCATGCCGATCAGCCAGTCGGCCCGGGAACGCCCCAGGGCCGAGTGATAGAGGCTGAAGGTCTCGTTCCCCGGTTTGAGGGCCGCGAGGGCCTTGCGGATGGACGCATCGTCCAGCGCCGACAACCAGAGCCGGCGGATCGGCCCGCGATAGCGGCAATGCTCCACCAGTTCCCGGGCGATCATCTCGCCCTCGCGGTCGGCGTCCGTGGCAATGATCAGTTCGGACGCTTCACCGAGCAGGCGCTTGACCGCCTTGTACTGGCTGGCGGTGCGCGGCTTGACGGTCATTTTCCATTTTTCGGGAATGATCGGCAGGTCGGCCAGCACCCAGCGCTTGTAGCGCGCGTCGTAGGCATCCGGCGGTGCGGTTTCCAGCAAGTGGCCGATGCACCAGGTCACCGTGACGCCCGTTCCCAGCCAACAGCCATCGCCCCGGCGCCGGGCGCCGAGGACTGCTGCAATGTCTTTGGCCTGGGAAGGTTTTTCACAGAGGTACAGCCGCATAACCACCATCGTCGATCAGTGTGCCAGAGATGCACAGAATGGCGCTTGATGAACGATGGAGCAATCTTTATCTGTATGGATGTACAGGTTTGTGTGTCGCTCCCGTTCGGCTGCGAAGCAGTCGCGAGGGTAAAACTTGGGTTATACCTGATAAATCGTGGTTTCAGGTTTTGGGGCTGCTGCGCAGCCCATCGCGGGCAAGCCACGCTGCCACATCGATTTGCAGGTCCATTACCGTCATGAGGAACGTTTTCCATGAAAAGCTCCGGTCCTAGCCCTGTCATCACCATCGCCGAGCAGCCTGGCTGTCTGTTGGTAAAATTTCATGGCATTCAAGTGGCCGCCTCGGCGCGGGCCCTGGTGTTGCTGGAGGCCAACTACCCGCCGGTGTACTACGTGCCGCGAGAGGACATCGACGAGAAGTATTTCGCCCGCACCGACCACACCAGTTATTGCCCCTACAAGGGCGATGCCAGCTATTTCAGCCTGCAGGTGCCGGGGCATGAAAGCGCCAACGCGGTGTGGAGTTACGAAAACCCCAAGATATCTGTCGAACAGATTCGAGAGTACGTGGCGTTCTACCCGGATCAAGTGAAGTTCGAGTTGCTTGACGCCGAAGTTTGATCGGGTTTGATCGCCGCGACGAGGGAGCCAGCTCCCTCGTCGCGGGCAATGACCTCAGTTCTTGTCGAGATCGACGTTGCGCGTTTCACGCAAGCAAATCATCCCCACCACCAGGCTCACCCCGGTGATCACCACCGGATACCACAGTCCGTAGAAGATATCCCCGGTGTACACCACCAACGCGAACGACACGGTCGGCAGGAAGCCGCCGAACCAGCCGTTGCCGATGTGGTAGGGCAGGGACATCGAGGTGTAGCGGATGCGGGTCGGGAACAGTTCAACCATCAACGCCGCCAGCGGGCCGTAGCACATCGCGGAGATGATGATCAGCGCGACGATCAGCGCCACGATCATCGGCTTGTTGATCTGCTGCATGTCCGCCTGTTGCGGGTAACCGGCGAGGGTCACGGCACCGCGCAGGGCGGCTTCGTCGAACCCGTCGATCTTCACGTCACCGACGCTCACCTGCACGTCACTGCCGGCCGGTGCGACAGCACTCTGGTACGGCAGGCCCTGCTTGACCAGGAAGGTCTTGACCTTGTCGCACGGGCTGTCGAATTTCGCCTTGCCCACCGGGTCGAACTGGAAGGTGCAGGTGGCCGGGTCGGCCATCACGGTGATCGGTGCCTGGCGGCTGGCCTGGTCGATGGCCGGGTTGGCGTAATGGGCCAGGGTCTTGAAGATCGGGAAGTACAGGGCGGTGGCCAGCAGCAGGCCGATCATGAGTACCGGTTTACGCCCGACCTTGTCCGACAGCCAGCCAAAGAAAATGAAGAAGGGGGCGCCGATGGTCACGCTGACGATCAGCAAACCGTTGGCCACGGCCGGGTCCATTTTCAGGAACTGGGTGAGGAAGAACAGCACATAGAATTGCGCGGCGTAGAAGGTCACCGCTTGCCCGGCATTGATGCTGAACAGGGCGATCAACACCACCTTGAGGTTTTCCCACTTGCCGAAGGAGTCGCGAATCGGCTGTTTGCACAGCTTGCCTTCTTCTTTCATTTTCACGAAGGCCGGCGATTCATGCAGGCTCAGGCGAATCCAGGTCGAGATGCCCAGCAGCACGATGGAAAACAGGAACGGAATGCGCCAGCCCCAGACTTCGAACTGATCGCCGGTGAAGTAACGGCAGCCCAGCACCACCAGCAGCGACAGCAGCAGGCCCAGGGTCGCGGTGGATTGAATCCAGCTGGTGTGGAAGCCGCGCTTGCCGATGGGCGCGTGCTCGGCGACGTAGGTCGCGGCGCCGCCGTATTCACCGCCCAGGGCCAGGCCCTGGAGCATGCGCAGCACCACCAGGATGATCGGCGCGGCGATGCCGATGCTGGCGTAGGTCGGCAGCAGCCCGACACAGAACGTCGCCAGGCCCATGAGGACGATGGTGGCGAGGAAGGTGTACTTGCGCCCGATCATGTCCCCCAACCGACCGAACACCAGCGCGCCGAACGGCCGCACGATAAAGCCGGCGGCGAAGGCCATCAGCGCAAAGATAAACGCCGTTGTGTCGTTGACCCCGGCGAAAAACTGCTTGCTGATCACCGCCGCGAGGGCGCCATAGAGGAAAAAGTCGTACCACTCGAAGACTGTCCCGAGGGACGAGGCAAAGATGACTTTCTGGGTTTCCTGACTGGTGCCCGCGCTACGCACGGCTTCCAGGGTTTGAACGTTCTCTGACATACCGGTATCCCTCACAGTGATTGTTTTTGTTGTTCCACTGGTGTTGCGTGTTCCATTTCAGGGGTAATGCTCAGTGTCCGTGAATCTAATGCGATCCTTGTGGGAGCGGGCTTGCTCGCGAAAGCGGTGGATCATTCACATTGATGTTGAATGACACGACGCCTTCGCGAGCAAGCCCGCTCCCACAGGTGATGTGTTTACAACAGGGTTGAGGATCAATTGTGCAGCCTTCTCGGCAATCATCAGCGTCGGCGAGCAGGTGTTGCCGGAGGTGATGCGCGGCATGATCGAGGCATCGGCAATGCGCAGGCCGGGGATGCCATGGACCTTGAGTTGCGCATCGACCACGGCGTCGGCGTCATTGCCCATGCGGCAGGTGCCCACCGGATGGAAAATCGTGGTGCCGATCCGCGCGGCGGCTTCGTGCAGCTGTTCTTCGCTTTGCAGGCTGTCGCCGGGCAGGTACTCCACCGGATTGAAGGCACGCAGGGCCGGGGCGGCGACGATGCGCCGGGTCAGGCGAATGGCGTCGGCGGCGACCCGCAGGTCTTGCGGGTGGCTCAGGTAATTGGGTTGGATCAGCGGGGCTTCTTGCGGATCGGCCGAGCGGATTTCCACCCGGCCACGGCTTTGCGGGCGCAAATCACAGACCGAGGCAGTGAACGCCGGGAAGGCATGCAGCGGTTCGCCAAAGCGCTCCAGCGACAGCGGCTGCACGTGGTATTCGAGGTTGGCTGAAGTCTGCTCCGGCCCCGAGCGGGCAAAGGCGCCCAACTGGCTCGGCGCCATGGACAGCGGGCCGCTGCGGTCATACAGGTAGCGCAGGCCCATGCCCAGCTTGCCCCACAGGCTGCCGGCGATCTGGTTCAGGGTGCGGGCATTTTCCAGCTTGTAGATCAGCCGCAGTTGCAGGTGATCTTGCAGGTTGCCACCGACGCCGGGTAACTCATGGGCGACGCCAATGCCCAGCCGCTCAAGCAGTGGACGCGGGCCGATGCCGGAGCGTTGCAGGATGCTGGGCGAACCGACCGAGCCGGCACACAGGACGATCTCCTTGCGCGCCTTGAAGGTTTTTGCCTGGCCTTGCCAGCGGGCGCTGACCGCCGAGGCGCGGCCATTGTCCAGCAACACGCGGTCGACTTCGACACCGGTCAGCACGGTGAGATTGGGGCGTTGGCCAATGGGTTTGAGAAAGGCCTTGGACGCGTTCCAGCGGATGCCGGCCTTCTGATTGACCTGGAAATAACCGCAACCTTCGTTATCGCCCTGGTTGAAGTCATCGATGCTGGCGATGCCGCTTTGCTCGGCGGCACTGCGGAACGCATCGAGAATCGGCCATGACAAGCGCTGGCGTTCGACCCGCCATTCGCCCGCGGCGCCGTGAAACTCGGCGGCGCCGGCAAAGTGATTTTCACTCTGCTTGAACAGTGGCAATACGTCTCGCCAGCTCCAGCCAGGATTGCCGTCGGCGGCCCAGCCGTCGTAGTCGCCGGCCTGGCCGCGCATGTAGATCATGCCGTTGATGGAGGAGCAGCCCCCCAGCACCTTGCCGCGCGGGTAGCTCAGGGCGCGACCTTGCAGGCCCGGTTGCGCTTCGGTCTTGAAGCACCAGTCGGTGCGCGGGTTGCCGATGCAGAACAGGTAACCCACGGGGATGTGAATCCACGCATAGTTGTCGCGGCCGCCGGCCTCGAGCAGCAACACGCGATGTTGCGCATCGGCCGACAGTCGATTGGCCAGCAGACACCCGGCCGGCCCGGCCCCGACCACGATGTAATCGAATTCATCTAGGGAAGCCTGCATCCCTGACCTCGTGTTGTTGTTCTTGTTGTCTGTCATCCTAGTTGTTAGCTTTCGTCAAAAGAATGTTAGTTTTTGCGCAGCTGCTGTGCGTTTTTAAACAGCATCCCGAACGGCAACGAACAAGGACGATTCATGTTCGACTGGAATGACCTGCGGTTTTTTCTCGAATTGCAGCGCAGCGGGCGTTTGCTCACGGCAGCCCGTCGTTTGAACACCACCCATGCCACCGTGGCGCGGCACATCGAGGCCATCGAAAAAAGCCTCGGTACGGCGTTGTTCGTCCAGCATGCCCAGGGTTACGAGATGACCCCGGCCGGCGAGGCGTTGCTTAAACACGCCGAGGCGATGGAGAACGTGGCGCTGCTGGCCCAGGAGGAAATCACCCAATCCACCGCGCCGCTGGGCAAGATCCGCGTCGGCGTGACGGAGGGGCTGGGCATCATGTTCCTGGCCAGTCGCATGAACGGCTTGTTCGAACGCTATCCGGGGCTGGAGGTGGAACTGGTGGCGGTGCCGCGCTTTGTCAGCATCCTCAACCGCGAGGCGGAAATCAGCATCCACCTTGAGCGCCCGGCCGCCGACATGCTGGTCACCCGCAAACTCACCGACTATCGCCTGGCGTTGTATGCCAGCCAGGACTATCTCGATCGTTCACCGCCGTTGCGCAGTCGGGAGGACCTGGGGCGTCATGCGTGGATTGGCTATGTCGATGATTTGCTGTTCAGCCAGGAACTGATGTTCCTCAACAGCTTCTGCCGCAACCCTCGGGTGGTGTTTCACAGCACCAGCGTGATCGCCCAGCAACAGGCGGCGCGCTCAGGCCTGGGGATCGCCGTGCTGCCGTGCTATATGGCCAGCGCTGATCCCGGTCTGGTGCCGCTGCTGCCGGACGAAAGCATCCAGCGCAGCTACTGGATCAGCACCCGCCGGGAACTGCACAAATCGGTGCGGCTGCGGGTGTTGTGGGATTATGTGGTGCAGATGTGTGAGCGGGAGCAGGGGTTGTTGTTGGGCGGTGCCTGAACTGGCGTCTTCGCGAGCAAGCCCGCTCCCACAGGGGGCCGCATTCCAATGTGGGAGCGGGCTTGCTCGCGAAGGCGGTGGCACATACAGAATTGATCTTATGGTTTAACCGAGAATCTCGAACGCCGTGCTGGCCAGCCGTTCACCATTGACCATGATGTGCACCGCATGGCGCCCCGCATAATGCCGGCGGGTGGTGAGTTCCTTGATCTGCTGACCACGGCTGACGGCTTCGACGGCGTTGCCCGGCAGCGTCAGCGCCTTGAGCTTGAACACCTTCGCCGAGGTGCTGCCGTTGGCCTTGACGTAATCGATGGCGTAGTCGATCACCAGGCGCTGGCTGCTTTGAACGGTGGATTTGACGGCAAACGACAGGGTGATTTTTTCTCCGAGGCCAATCACCGGCGGTTCGACTTTTACATCAACGATCTCGACTTCAGGCTTGCCGCCCGCGCCGATGATCGCCAGTGCCCGCCGGTTGCCCTGTTTGATCAGGCTGCGCAGGGCGTGTTTGGCGATCCATGCGGTGTGCCGGTTGTCCAGCGACCAGCCTTCGATCAGGTCCAGCACCCAGTCGGGATGATCCTTGGTGATGTCGTTGAGGTGGTTGGCCACGGATTTGCGTACGTACAGGCTCGTGTCGGCCTTGAGGTTGTCGAGGATGTTCGCGGCCAGTGTCGGATCGGCCTGGATGGGCTCCAGCCGGAATGACCAGGGCAGGCGTGGCCGGCATCCTTCACTGGCCAGGCGCCGCACATGCTCGTTGTCATCCAGCGACCAGGCATGCATCAGCTTGAGCGAGCGCTCGAGGTCACTGCGCAGAAAGTGACGGATTGCGAACTCCGAAGAGCCAAAAGCGGTGAAGTACTTCAGTGCGTCCATCGACTGATCGAACGCATGGGCGCCGTAGCTGGCGACAAAGTGCGGCAGGCACATGCTGACGAAGCCGCTGTTCAGGCGCGGGGCGAGGGCGCGCAGTACCTGCAGCGACGCTTCATAGTCCAGCGGCAACACCGCGTGCAGGCATTCGCTGACCCGGGCCATGCGTTGCATGACACTGAGGTCTGCCAGGCCGGTTTGGGCAAGCTTCAGAAAGCGCTTGGCTTCGAATGCCGGATAGACCGCGGTCATCTCGGAGGCGATGTGACTGAGGCGCTCGGTGTTGAAGATTTCCTTGAGGGCGGGGGCAGGTTGGTCAGTCATGGTGGATTCCTTTGAAATGATTGTTTATCCAATGCACCGCGTTATCGTTCTTCGCGAGCAAGCCCGCTCCCACAAGGGGGCTCTGTCAGGCTCAATATTTGTGAACACCCAAGATCCAATGTGGGAGCGGGCTTGCTCGCGAAGGGGACCTTAAATCCACCTCATTTTGTGCCCACCTGCTCCTGCAGCTGATCCGACTCAAACAACTTCGCCAGTTCGATTCGCGCTTCCTGCGCCGTCTGCATCACTTTCACCGCGTCGTCATACACCGCATGCTGGGCTTCGAGCACCACTTCGTCGTGCTGCTTGAAGCGCTTGATCCGCGCATCCGCCTGAGCCTGGGTCAATCCCAGCCCGATCAGGGTTTGCCGGCTCATTTCCAGGCTCGAATAAAAGGTTTCGCGCACGGCGTGTGCGCCGACGTCCATCAGCCGGTGCACATGCTGACGGTTACGGGCGCGGGCGATGATTTTCATATGCGGATAGAGCTTGCGCACCAGCTCGGCGGTCTTGATGTTGGTGTCCGGGTCGTCGGTGGCGATCACGAAGTACTCGGCTTCCCCGACCTTGGCCGCGTTGAGGATTTCCGGGCGCATCGGGTCGCCGTAGAACACCGGCACGCCACCAAAACTGCGGGACAGTTCGATGGTTTCCACCGAGGTGTCGAGGGCCACGAACTTGATGTTCTGCGCGCGCAGAATCCGCGCAACGATCTGGCCCATGCGACCCATGCCGGCGATCACCACCCGTGGCGCGTCGGCGTCGATTTCGCGGAACTTCTCCGGCACTTCCACCGGTTGCACTTTCGGGCTGACCAACCGTGCGCAGAGCAGCAGCAACAACGGTGTCACGGCCATGGAAAGGGTGATGGTCAGCACCAGCAAGTCATACAGTTCTGCCGCGAACAGCCCGTGATCTCGCCCGATCTTGAATACCACAAAGGCAAATTCACCACCGGCCGCCAGCACGATACCCAAGCGGATCGCGCTGACGTTCTTCAAGCCTCCGGCCAATCGACCGACAATAAACAGCAGCGGCAGTTTGATCGCGATCAGCAACAGGGTCAGGCCCAGCACTGCCACCGGCATGCTCAGCAGCAGACTCAGGTTCGCACCCATGCCGACACTGATGAAAAACAGCCCGAGTAACAGGCCCTTGAACGGTTCGATCTGGGCTTCCAGTTCATGGCGATACTCGGAGTCCGCCAGCAACAGACCGGCGAGGAAGGCCCCCAGGGCCATGGAAATCCCGACCAGCTCCATCAGCCATGCTGTGCCAATCACCACCAGCAACGCCGTGGCGGTGGAGACCTCTGGCAACGCGGTTTTGGTCACCACGCGAAACACCGGTCGCAGCAGATAGCGCCCGCCGATCACCACGACGGCGATGCTGGCCAGCACTTGCAGGCCGTGGTTCAGGTTTTCGCTGGCGGTGGTGCTGTGATCGCCACCGGCCAGCAACGGCACCATGGCGATCAAGGGGATCGCGGCGATGTCCTGAAACAACAGGATCGCGAACGCCAGCCGCCCGTGGGGGCTGGTCAGTTCCTTGCGTTCAGCCAGGCTTTGCAGGCCGAACGCCGTGGACGACAGCGCCAGGCCCAGGCCCAGGACGATCGCGGTGTTCAATGGCTGGCCAAACAGCCACAGCGCCACCACGCCGATCACCGAACCCGTCAGCAGCACTTGGGCCAAGCCCACGCCGAACACTGATTTGCGCATCACCCACAAACGTCGCGGTGACAGTTCCAGGCCGATGATGAACAGCAGCAACACCACGCCGAGTTCGGAAATGTTCGCGACGCTTTGCGGGTTGTCGATCAGGCCCAGCACCGACGGGCCGATGATCACCCCGGCAAACAGATAACCCAGAACCGCCCCCAGTTGCAGGCGCTTGGCTAATGGAACGATGAGTACGGCCGCCATCAGAAACACGACAGCGGCTTGTAGCAGGTTGCCTTCATGGGGCATGGGCGAAACTCCAGGACTCGGGACAGCGGGGGGCGTCAAGGATAAAGGCTGGGTTCCGTGAAGATCCACTGCGGCAGTGGTCTGTTACGCAGATTGATGGCGAATCTTGCCGGCCTCGCAGGAGATGGGTGGGGTAGATCGGGTTTTCGATCAATCTGGAAGGAATCGGCTCAGTCGCCTGTGGAAAGCCCATGCTTGTGTGCGTAGGCGTACAGATCTACGCGATTCGTCAGGCCCAGCTTGCTGTAGATCGATGTCAAATGGTTGCGCAGCGTGTGTTCGCTGATGTGCAGTTTCTCGGCCACCAACTTGCCAGGGGCAGAGGGGTCGCGGGCCAGCGATGCAATGGTTTGCTGCTCGCGGCGCGTTAGCTTGGCGATTTTTTGTTGCTCCGGGTCTATATCGCGCTCGACTTTCTTGCGCGCCAGTTCAAGGAAGATACGGCTGGTCGCATTGCGGTCAATCCAGAGCTCGCCGTCATGCACTTTTTCTATGGCTTTGAGCAATGTCGATGCGGATGCCGACTCCCGCTTATCCACCACGCCACGTGCGCCCGCCAGCACCGCACTGTCATGCAGCGCCACGTCGCTCGACCCTGTCACGACCAGAATCTTGGCTTTGGTCTGTCTGTGCAAGTCGGCCAGTGACTCGATACAGCCCTCGCTGTCCAGGTCCAGCACCACCACATCCGGCGCGTATTGGTGCAGCGAAAGCAGGTATTGCGCCACCGACGCCACCGAACCCGCCAGCGCCAACCTTGGTTGAGCGCTTTCCACCAGACGCTCAAGGCCCCAGGCCACGAGCGGTAGAGCTACTAACAGGACTTGAATTGGCATTCGGGTCGCTGCCTCTTTAGGCGGGTTGTGTTAGCTGATCATGATAGCAATCGTTGCAGCCTGTAGCTTTTTTCTATAGCGCTTCAGTCCCCCCTCCCATGACATTTGTCCCATAAAACACTGTTTTCATGGGTGATTGACTCCCAGAAAAAAAGGGATAGCGCACTCATGTAATAAACAGCGGCCGTTTTTAGACTGCAGTCATGAGAGACGCACACCGAATTGAGCCCCGTGAACAAGTCACCCTGTCGCTGCAACTGATCGGCGGGGGCAAGGGTGTCATCCGTGACATCAGCGCCTCCGGTTTGTATTTCGAAACCGATAGCGAGCAGCAGGTGGGTAGCTTGATTGACTTCGAGATTGAACTCGACACGCCCGGCGGCCCCATGAAGTTCAAGGCGCAAGGACAAATCGTGCGCATTGAACCGCTGGGCGGCAGGGCCGGGGTGGGCGTGAAGCTACTGGCCAGCCGGCTGGTACCGGTGGAGTGAAGTGTTCGTGGGTTGAGGACGAATCGGCTTGCGGCTGTTGGTGGCCCACAGCGGTTTTTTGCTTTGAAGTGACATTCTTGGGAGAAAGACATGGCTAGCACCACCACTACCAGCGGCGGAACCATTACCTCGTTTTCCAACACGCCGCAGGCGAAGGATGACGTCTATACCACCACTGAAAATCTGCTGGGGGTCGTGTATTGGGACGTCATGTCCAATGACCTCGGCGGTAACGCGAAGACACTCTGGTCACTCGACAACGCGGACAGTCTTTCTACTGCCACCAAGACGTATGCGCCGGCCGACCTCCTGACCCAGGATACGGCGAGGGCTGAGGCGACGAGTTCTGACACCAGTTCGAATGGTGCAAAGATCTGGATCACCTCGGACGGTAAGGTCGGCTACGACGCCGCTACTTTCTCCTCTGCTTTCAAGGCACAACTCCAGGCGCTTGCTGTTGGCGAGCTCCTGACGGACAGCTTTACCTATGCGATGCGCCTCGGCAACGGAACGCTAAGTTGGGCCACCGCGACGGTGCAGTTTTCGGGCGTGAATGATGGTGTGACGATCAGCCTCGGCGAGCAGGCCGGCACGGTAACCGAAGACGCCGACACCACTGCGAGCACGACCGACTCGCTGACGGCCAGCGGCACGATTGTCTTTAACGACGTCGACCTCAATGACACGCACATGGCGACGTTCACGCAGGCGGGGGGCAACGCTACTCATCTTGGTACGTTCATGCTCTCGCCGGTAAGCGAAGCAGCGAACGCGGCCAACGGTTCGGTGCAATGGACGTACAACCTGAACAATGCGGCGGCGCAGTACCTGGCCCAGGGACAGACAGTAACCGAAACTTACCTGGTCACCATCAGCGATGGTCAGGGTTCGTCGGTAACGAAGAATGTGACCATCACTATCACCGGCACCAACGACGCGCCGACGGTGACGGCGGCAGAAATCGAAAGCGGGGCGGTGACCGAAGACGGCACCACGGTGGCCAGCGGCAGCTTTGCCTTCGGCGACGTAGACCTGGCCGATGACGCACATGTGGCCAGCGTGAGCGCGCCGTCCGGTGCGCTGGGTACGCTGGTGGCCAATGTGAGCGACGAGAGCACGGGCGACGCGGCGGGTAGCGTGAGCTGGACCTATACGCTGAACAACAACGCGGCGCAGTACCTGGCCGAGGGCCAGACCAAGACCGAAGTGTTCACGGTGACGCTGACCGATGACTTCGGGGCGACGGTGACCAAGAACGTGACGATCACCCTGACCGGCAGCAACGATGCGCCAGTGCTCAGTTTCGCGACGGGCAATGATGCCGGTGCGGTGCAGGAAGACACCGCGCTCACTGTGAATGGCCAGTTCAGTTCGACCGACATCGATCACGATGCCACGGCGACCTGGAGCATTGCGGGTACGGATACGGGCATCTACGGCTCGATCGCCGTGGACAACACCGGCAAGTGGATTTACACGCTGGCCAATGGCACCAATGGTGTCGCCAGTGCGGTTCAGTCGCTGAAGGTTGGCGAGAGTCATGATGACGTGTTTACGGTGCAAGTCAGAGACGGCCTGGGTGGCGTGGACACCCAGTTGGTGACCGTCACCATTACCGGCAGCAACGACGCGCCAGTGCTCAGTTTCGCGACTGGCAACGATGTTGGCACCGTGAAGGAAGACACTACCCTTAGCGTCGGAGGCCAGTTCAGCTCGACCGACATCGATCACAATGCCACGACCAGCTGGACCATCAATGGCTCGCCAACTGGAACCTACGGCTCGATCGCGGTCGACAGCAGCGGCCAGTGGACGTACACCCTGGCCAACGGCACCGATGGCGTTGCCAGTGCGGTGCAGTCGCTGAAGGCTGGCGAGAGTCACAACGAAGTGTTCAGCGTGCAGGTCAGCGATGGCCTGGGCGGCGTCGACACCCAGCTGGTGACCGTCACCATTACCGGCAGCAATGACGCGCCAGTGCTCAGTTTCGCGACGGGCCGTGATGCCGGTGCGGTGCAGGAAGACACCACGCTCAGCGTGAGTGGCCAGTTCAGTTCGGCCGACATCGATCACGACGCCACGGCGACCTGGACCATCAATGGCTCGTCAGCCGGCACCTACGGCTCGATCGCAGTCGACAACAGCGGCCAGTGGACCTACACGCTGGCCAACGGCACCGATGGCGTTGCCAGTGCGGTGCAGTCGCTGAAGGCTGGCGAGAGTCACAACGAAGTGTTCAGCGTGCAGGTCAGCGATGGCCTGGGCGGCGTCGACACCCAGTTGGTGACCATCACCGTCACTGGCAGCAACGACGCGGCCGTGCTGTCCTCGGCCAGCGTTACGCTGAGCGAAACCAATGCACCGCTGACCACCGGCGGCAGCCTGACCATTAGCGATATCGACAGCCCGGAAAGCTTCCAGGCGCAGTCCAACACCGCCGGCATCTACGGCCAGTTCTCCATCGGCACCGGCGGTGCCTGGACCTACGTCGCCAGTTCCGCCCACAACGAGTTCGTCGCCGGCACCACCTACACCGACAGCTTCCCGGTGAGCAGTGCCGATGGCACCCTCACTTCGGTCACCGTGAATATCCTCGGCACCAACGATGCGGCCGTGCTGTCCGCCGACATCGCCAACCTCACCGAGACCAATGCCGCCGCCGACATCTCCACCAGCGGCACCCTGACCATCAGCGACGTCGACAGCGCCGCGACCTTCGTCCCGCAGACCGACATCGCCGGCAGCTACGGCAAGTTCTCCATCGGCACCGGCGGTGCCTGGACCTACGTCGCCAGTTCCGCCCACAACGAGTTCGCCGCCGGTACCACCTACACCGACACCTTCCCGGTGAGCAGTGCCGATGGCACCCTCACTTCGGTCACCGTGCATATCCTCGGCACCAACGATGCCGCCGTGCTGTCCGCCGACATCGCCAACCTCACCGAGACCAATGCCGCCGCCGACATCTCCACCAGCGGCACCCTGACCATCAGCGACGTCGACAGCGCCGCGACCTTCGTCCCGCAGACCGACATCGCTGGCAGCTACGGCAAGTTCTCCATCGGCACCGGCGGTGCCTGGACCTACGTCGCCAGTTCCGCCCACAACGAGTTCGTCGCCGGTACCACCTACACCGACACTTTCGCGGTGAGCAGTGCGGACGGCACCCTCACTTCGGTCACCGTGCATATCGCCGGCAGCAACGACTCACCGACGATCACTTCCAACGGTGGCGGTGCAACGGCTTCGATCAACGTGGCGGAGAACACCACGGCGGTCACGACAGTGGCGGCGACCGACGTTGATCTTCCGGCGCAAACGCTGAGCTACAGCATCTTCGGCGGAGCGGATGCCGCGAAGTTCTCGATCGCTTCAGGCACAGGCGTACTGAGCTTTGTCTCTGCGCCCAACTTTGAAGCACCGACAGACTCGGGAGCGAACAACGTCTATGACGTGATTGTGCGAGCATCGGACGGCACGCTGTTTGACGACCAGGCGATCGCGGTAACCGTGACAGGCGTCAACGATAACTCCCCGGTGATCACCTCCAACGGCGGTGGTGCGACGGCTTCGATCAACGTGGCGGAGAACACCACGGCGGTCTCGACAGTGGCGGCGACCGATGCTGATCTGCCGGCGCAAACGCTGAGCTACTCGATCCTGAATACGGCCGGGACGGACTTCAGCAAGTTCTCGATCAGTTCGAACGGGGTGTTGACGTTCAATTCGGCGCCCGATTACGAGAATCCCCAGGATATCGGTGGCGCCGACGGTGACAACGCCTACGTTGTGGACGTTCAGGTGGCCGACGGCAATGGCGGAACCGACACGCAGACCATTACGGTAAACGTGCAGAACGTCGTTGAGACGCCAGTTGATACCGTAGCGCCGACGGTGACCTCCATAACCGTGCTCACAGCGTCAGGGGCACAGACACAGCTAGGGAACACCGGCAGCGGCACAATAACCATCACGTTCAGTGAAGCTGTGATTAACTTCGATATCAGTGATTTCAGTGTCACCGCAGGCCGCGGAACCCTCAGCAACTTCTCCGGTAGCGGCACTACTTATACAGTGGACTTCACCAGAACCGACAATGGATCTGTAAAAGCCAGCGTTGCAAACACCTACACGGACTTGGCTGGTAATACGGGTGTTGCGTACACCTCTAACGCAAATCTCCCGGCAGGTGTGGCTGGCGAACCCATCAATCTAGCCCTCAACGTTCCGTCGGCCGATATCAGCGGCCCAATAACGGTGGCCATCAGCGGTGTTCCCTCAGGATGGACGTTCAATGCAGGAACCAACAACGGCGACGGCACCTGGACCGTGCAGACCAGCGATCCCGGCGCATTGACTGTGACAACTCCAAGCGACTTCGCCGGTGCGTTGGTGCTCGATGTCAACATGCACTGGAGCAACAGCGACGGCAGCACCGCAAGCGCCTATGTATTCAACAACGTCGAAGTCTATGCCCCGGGCGCACCGATCTTCGCTTTGTCCGCTGACGACAACCTGACCGGTTCGTCCGGTGCCGACACCTTCGTCTTCGCCCAGCCGATCGGCAACAATCAGATCTACAGTTTCGATGCCACGGCAGACAAGATCGACATGATCGGCTTCACGGGCGTCACCGGCTTTGCTGACCTGAGTATCACTAACGACGCCAATGGCAATGCATTGGTCAGCATAAGCTCGGGCCAGACGGTCACCCTGAAAGGTGTCGATGCCGTGGACTTGAGCGAAGCGAACTTCCAGTTCGATGTCGATCCGCTCACCAACAACGCCGGCACCCTCACCATTGCCGACGGCGCGATCATGCCGTTCGGTGGCAGCATCCATAACAGCGGCACCATCGAGCTCGGCTCCACCGGCAACGAGACCAGCCTTGAGATTCTGTTCCGTGGCGCGACCTTGACCGGTGGCGGCCAGGTGCTGCTATCCGACAATGCGCAAAACGTGATTTTCGGCGGCAGCGCCGACACGGTGCTCACCAATGCCGACAACACCATCTCGGGTGCCGGTCAGTTGGGAGCGGGGCAGATGATGGTGGTCAACTCAGGCCTGATTCATGCCAGCGGCGTCAATGCGCTGCTGATCGATACCGGTAACAGCGCCGTCACCAACACGGGGGTGCTGCAAGCCAGCGGCAGCGGCGGATTGGTGATTGAAAGTGCGCTGGTCAACAGCGGCAGCCTGTGGGCGAACGATGGCAATATCACCATCCACGGAGATGCCCAAGGCGGGGGAAGCGCGACTATCAGCGGTTCGGCGATGCTGGAATTCGGTGCTGCCTCCGATCAGCATGTGACGTTTGACAGCGGCGCGGCAGGCACGCTAAAGCTTGATGTGTCGACGGCGTTCAGTGGCAGCGTCAGCGGTTTTGCCGAGGGTGACACGCTGAACTTTGGCGATATTGCGTTCGGCGCCAATACGCAGATCACTTATGCAGCGAATGACACAGGCACCGGCGGCCTGCTGATCGTGAACGACGGCGCGCATGCGGCGCAGGTCGCGCTGAATGGCCAATACGCGGCGGCGGGTTTGCAGGCGAACGCCGAGGGCAGCGGCAGTGAACTGGCCTACGATGCAGCGGCGGCAAACCACAGGATGCTCGGCGGCCTGGCCAACGACACTCTGGTCGGCGGTGCGGGTGACGATCTGTTCCTCGGCGGGCTGGGCAACGACACGCTCAACGGCGGCCTCGGCAACGATACCTTCGCGTTTGCTGCCGCAGGCTTTGGCAACGACTCGATCCAGGACTTCGGCGTCAATCCGGCCGGAGGGCAGGACCTGCTCAATATCGCGGGGCTGGGGATCAGCAGCGAGACGTTCGCTGCCAACGTGAGCATTGCGGCTGACGGGGCGGACACGCTGATCGGGATCGGAATGGACTCTATTCGCCTTGTCGGTGTCAGCAGTGCAGGTATCGATCAGGCGGACTTTATTCTGGCGGTATGATGCATTTGCTACTGGCCGAACGTTGCTACGCGGTTGCAGGCCCCATCGCGGATAAATCCGCGATGGGGCCTGTGCGAGGTATTCTCAAGAGCCTCGATTTTGGTTGACTGACTTCCTCAGCGCGTGAAGCGGGCATCCCATCGAAGTCAGCAAACCGGTTTCGATGCCCATCTCACTCTGGGCCGCTCGTAAACTGGCACGACTACTTCGTTACCACTGTTGCAGCCAGCCACTGCGACATCAACCGTGCCAGCGTTTCGGGTTGCTCCAGCGGGACCATATGTCCCGATCCTTCAATCATCTCCAGCCGTGCTCCCGGGATCTGCACACACAACTCCTGTGCCTCTTCTGCCTGCCTCAGCCCGTCCTGTACAGCTGCAATGATGAGAGTCGGGCACTGGATTTGGTCCGTTGGCACATCCGCTCTATCCAGCAAGGACTGAGTGGCAAATGCCGCATGCCCCATGCGGGCGCTCATATCTCGAATTCTTCCAATCAGGGCCATGTCATTAGCTCGTTGCGGATGCACCGACTTCGCGATAGTCGCGAAACTCAAACCACGAAATTGTCCTTGTGCCGAGGCGTCGATGGAGGCTTGCTTGATCCGCCGCTGCTCGGGCGAGTCTGCACGTAACGAGGTGGCGATCAGGACCAAGGCAGCCACGCGATCAGGGAACTGCTGCACGAGTGATCTTGCTACATAGCCACCGAGGGAAAAACCTACGAGGATAAACCTTGGCGGTGCAGACGATGCAATGTGCTGCGCGATCTGCGCGATAGTCTGTCCCTCAAGCAGGTGGGCAAGGTGAATATCCTGAGTGGATGGCAGGTGTTCAATCACTTCATCCCAAAGCGTTTCGTCGAGCATGAAGCCGGGAATCAGTACCCATGGCAGAGCACTTTCAGAGGACATGTTTGTCACCCCCAGGGACGTGGGTTGGTCCATCGCAGAGTGGGTCGCGCAACGCCCCGGCAACATGTACGTACAGCGCATCTACAGCGCGTGAGCCTGTCGAGTCTCGGCTTCGGGTCAACACGACTTCCGCCACCGGCAGTTCCGGCAGACCGTGCCGAGTATCCAGCACCTTGAGATGTGCCGGGAGGCTGCAACGAGTTACCACGGCCACCGCCAGGCCACTTTCCATCACCGTCAATTGGCCGCTGACATTGGGGCTGTTGTAGACCACTCGGTACTCACGCCCCAACCCCGAGATAGCGGCCAGTATTGCCGTGCGTAAACGTTCGCTGAGCCCGTGCACGGCGATCGGCAGCGGGTTGCGCTTCCAGGCTTCATGTTGCTCGGCGCCGCCCCATACCAACGCTTCCCTGAACAGCAGTTCGCCCCGTGAAGGGCCGTCGCGGGTGACGAGGGCGAGGTCGATCTGGCCGCGGTCGACCTTTGCCCAGAGGCTTGCGGAGTCTTCGCAGACCAAGGTGACCTCGACCTCGCCGAAGCGGGTCATGAAGCTGCGCAGGGCCGGCATCAGGTAGGTCATGGCATAGTCATCCGGCACGCCCAGGGTGACGCGTCCGGAGACCGCGCCTCCGTGCATCGCATCAACCATCGTCGAATGGGCTTCGAGCAGCTTGCGGGCGTGGCCGAGCAGGTCATACCCGGCAGGGGTCAACGTCAGTTGCCTCGGTTCGCGTTTGAACAGCGGTCGACCGAGGCTGTCCTCCAGCTTCTTCAACTGCATGCTCACCGCAGACTGGGACCGGGCAACCTGACGCGCCGCCGCGGTCATGGAACCGGTATCCACGACTGCCAGGAACGTGCGCAACCAGTCGATCTGCAAATCCTTGGAATGAATCATTGTATTCAGACATTCGATAATCGAATGCATTGTATAACAGATATTCGCTTTTCTGGGTGATCCAGTGCACTCACACTTGTCGCCACAACGACAGCAATAGCGATGCAGTGAGCAGCCGCCAATGACACACCCAAACACCAGAAGCGAGATCCTGCGAGGGGCGAGGGACGCACTCCCGGTCATGTTCGCGGTCGCCCCCTATGCCATGGTCCTCGGTACGCAAGCCTCCCAGGTCGGCCTGTCACTGGTTGAAGTGGGTGCCATGACCGGCCTCAACTTCGCCGGCGGTTCGGAGTTCGCCGCCATCAAGCTGTGGGCTTCGGTGCCACCGATGTTGACGATCGTGCTCATCACCCTGCTGATCAACAGCCGTCATATCGTCATGGGCGCGGCGCTGGCGCCTTATCTCCAGCACTTGCCCAAACGCAAGGTGATCCCGGCCTTGTTCTTCATGGCGGACGAGGGCTGGGCGATCAGCTATGCCGACACCCTGCGGCGGTCTTCGGCCCAGCAGCAAACGGCCTTCAGCTGGCCCTACTACTGGGGCGCTTGCTTGCCTTTCTACCCCGTCTGGGTCGGTTTTGCCTTGATCGGCGCAGCGATCGGACCGGCACTGGGCAACATCGAAGCCTATGGCTTTGCCATGGCCTTCCCGGCGGTCTTCATCGTGCTGCTCAGGGGTATGTGGAAAGGCTCGCGGTTGGCCTGTTCCTGGTTGATCAGCCTGCTGGTCGCGATCCTGGTCTACCTTACGGTGCCCGGCGCCTGGTTCGTGTTCGCCGGCGTCATCGCCGGGATGTTGTTCACTTACCTGCGGGCGATGGAGTCGTGATCAGCATGGCAGCTTTGCTGACGATTGTGGGCATGGCGTCAGCCACCTATGCGACACGCCTGACGGGTTATCTGCTGCTGCGCAAACGCAAGCTCGGGCCGCGTGCCCGCGCGGTAATGGAGGCAGCACCGGGGTGCGTGCTGATCTCGGTGATCGCTCCACACTTTGTCTCGCCTCATCCTGAAGAGTTGATCGCATTGGGCATCACACTGGTTGCAGCGTGGCGCTTGCCGATGCTGTTCACCGTCGCGATTGCTGTGGGGTCGCTGGCAGGGCTCCGATTGCTCCTGTAGGTGAAGAGTATTTTGCCTCATCAGGCAACGAAACCTTCGGTAGTATGCCCTCAATTTTCTACGAGCCTGGAACCATGGACCCGAACACTATGCTGGCTTTTACCCTGGTCGCCGCGATTGCCATCGCCAGCCCGGGGCCTGCGACATTGATGGCGATCAACAACAGCCTCGCCCATGGCCAACGCAGCGCGATGTGGTCCTCGCTGGGCAATGCCAGTGGCCTGTTCTGCCTGTCGGCGGCTGCGATGCTGGGGCTGGGGGCGCTGCTTGCCAGCTCCGAAGGGTTGTTCAACATGGTAAAGATCGTCGGCGCCGGGTATCTGTTCTACCTGGGGGTGAGGCAGCTGCTCAACAAGACGCCGCTGCTGGCTGATGGCATTCAGGAGGGGCAGAGCCTGCGGCCCACACGCCTAAAGCTGTACAGGTCGGCTTTTTTTACCGCGCTCTCCAACCCCAAGGCGACTCTGTTTTTTACGGCGCTGTTCCCGCAGTTCATCGATCAAGGCGCAGCTTTGTTCCCGCAATTTCTGATCCTGACCGCGATCTTCATGGCGCTCTCAGTGTCGTCGTTGAGCCTGTATGCCGCGCTGGCCTCGCGCGCCAAGGGCGTGCTGGTACGACCCGAACTGTCCCGCTGGGTTAGCCGGGTGGTGGGGGTAACGTTCATCGGATTTGGTGCTGCCATTCTCGCTATACGCAGGCAGTCGGCCTAAGACATGAGTGTTGATGAATGACCGCTTCAGCCGATTGCTGCCTGTCCTGAAGGTCTGCAACCGACCCATAACGGTCATTTGTCCGCCGACAATGGAAACTCTGGCTCCGAGCTACAGCTTGAAATGCCGGTCTTCTGGAGATTTGACAGCCAGGTAAGTTGTCAGTTTTTTAGCAAGAGGGCCCCAATGAGGCCCTCATCGCCAACGCCTGGTTGTACTCAGTTCGCCTTTATCGGCACCGTCACGGTTTTGCCGAAGGCCGATTTGATGGTCGCCGTCGGGCCAGGCGACGGGCCACTGCCGGCGGTGGTCACCGCTATGTTCCAGCGCGCGCCTGTGGCTGTAGGCGTCAGGACGGCGGCGCCAAGGTTCACCGTACCGGTTGTGGTCGTGGCCGTCGCCGTGATGGTATTGCCCGTGCCACGGGAGGTGGTGCCGGACAGGACCCAATACCAGCGGCTGTTGCTGCGGGCGGTGACGGTGGCGCTGGTGACGATCAGGTTCTCGTTGATTGGTGCCGAGACCGCCACGGACACCGTCGCCGGTGCCGACTCGGCGCCCTTGGCATCGGCGGCCCTATAGGTAAAGGTCGCGGTGAACGGCGCAGGGACCGTGGCCGGTGGTGTGTAGGTCACGCGCAGGCCATCGGTGCTGACCACGCCCTTGCCGGAGTCCGGTTGCTCCAGCCCCACCACTTTAAGTGGCACGTTACCGTCAGGGTCGCTGTCGTTGGCCAGCACGTTGATGATCACCGGTTGGCCGGTGTTACTGATGGCGTTGTCGGCGTTGGCGACCGGTTTTTGGTTATCGGGGTCCTCGACACGTGTATCGCCAGTGCGGAAGGTCGGCAGCGCGGCGGAGTTGACGTAGTTGACGCCGTCCCAGCCGGGCAGGGGGGTTGGCATCAACTGGAACTGGCCGGGGTGCTCGACATCCCAGCGCAGCAGCATGGAGGTGTCCTCGTGCTGGGTATTGTGGCAGTGCTCCATGTAGGTCCCGGCGAATTCACGGAAGCGGATCGCCATTTCCACGTCCTGCGAGCTGTCGATGCCCTCGCCGATGCGATAGATGTCCTTGCGTGCCCATTTTTCCCATTCCGGTGGTGCCATGCCGTCGCGCTTGAGGACGATCCCTTCTTCGAAGTGCACGTGCACCGGGTGGTTCCAGCCGTTGCCGCCGTTCCTGATTTTCCACACTTCCAGGGTGCCGTCACCGGAGAACCCGGCAGCGGTCGGACCGTTGGCCAGTTGCGGAGCGGCACTGATGACTCGAGGGTCCATCTGGTAGCCTAAACCGCCGTCGGTCTTGATCGTCCAGGGGGCTTCGTCGGTGCCATCGGAGCGGCCGAAGATGAACTCGCGATGGCGCGCCAGTTTCAGTTTGGCCTGCACCGTCGGGTCGTCACGGTTCAGGGTCAGCGGAAGCATGGTTTTACCCATCGCCTTGCCCGGCTTGGCGGGTTCGTAGTCGGCGGGGTTCATGCTCACGTCCTGGCCGGCATAAGGCTGTACCAGCAGTTGCAGGAACTTGCCCACCACCGGGTCGCCGGCGTCCCACTCCAGCCCTTTGCTGCCCAGCTTGAGCACCGCTTTGTACTTGCCGGACAGGACATCGGCCAGGCTCGGCGGCAAACTCTCCGGCCCCTTGCCGTCGTGGTGCTCCATCAGGTTGACGAAATACAGCTTGTCGCCGGTGCTGATCCCGTTTTTTGCGAAGTTGACGATGATGTCGTAACGCTCGGCGATGCCCATGGTGGGCAGGATGGCGTTGTGGTCCTGCAGGTCGCCGTCAGCGTCCAGGTCCATGCTGCCGTCGAACGGCACGGCGTGTTCCATGAGGTTGCCGTCGTTGGCGATCAAGTGGAACGGCACGCGGGTATAGGACAGGCCGGAACCTGTCGGGCCGGGGAATTCGCCACCGGTGCCGACGATTTCACGCACCAGCGCGATCTTGAAGTAGCGCGACACCGAGCCGTTGAGGATGCGGAAACGATAGCTGCGCGCCCGTACCTTCAGGCGCGGCTGGTACTGCCAGTTGACCAGGAGCTGGTCGCCGAGAAAGCCATCGGTGTTGAACGGGTTGAACCACAGCTGGCCATTGGCGTCCCAGGCCTTGTCGGCCAGCAGCAGGTTGACGTCATAGTCGCGGTTGCCCCAGGGCAACGCCGAACCGCTGGGCAGGCGCAGGTTGACGCCGTCTACAAACGCTTCGTTACCGCGATCCATGGCGCTGTAGTAGTTCATCATCACCGCGTTGCCCTTGTAGACGTTCTGCGCGGTGAAATCGAGCATGTGGTCGTGGAACCAGTGGGTGCTCATGGTTTCGTGCCAGTCGCCACGGATCTTGATGCTGCCGTTGTCGCAGGTCTTGAGGCCCGGCGTGGCATCGTTGACGAACAGGGTTTCGCCCGGGGCGCAGGGGAATGCCGCGCGCGGATCCTGAGCGCTGGTGTTGATGGTGTCGTAACCGGCCAACTGGATCGGCCAGCGATAGTCGTAGTACTGCCCCGGAAAGAAAAACGCATTGGAAAATCCGTCGCTTTCGGCCGGGGAGTGACCGTTGTGTTCGTGGGTGCTGAGGGTGTGCAGGCCGAACCCCATGTTGGCCGACGGATCGATCGGCAGGGCGTTGTAGTGGCGCATCAGCACCGGTTGGCCGTACCGCACCATCAGCAGTTTTGGCGGAAAGGTGCCGTCGAAAGTCCAGAGCGCCTTGTGGTTCTGAATCGGCATGTTGGGGTGAAAACGGGTGTCGATACCTTTGGTGGTGCCTGTTATGACCGGGGTGTCCGAGGTCTGGTTGTAGAGCCCGCCCGGCCCGAATTCACCGACGGCGTAGTTGTGCAACTGCCGGCGGTCGCGCATGCCGCCGTTGAGCTTGGCGCCGGCTTGAGCGGTCTTGAAGGCGACCTGAGGGTAGAACTCGTTCCAGCGCTGGTGCGACCAGCCTTTTCCTGGCGGACGGCCTTCGGCCGGCGAGCCCACCGGATGGCGGTTGAGGAAGGCTTCGATCTGCGCTTTCCACGGGTTGCGGTCCAGCACGTTGGAATACTGCGCCGGAAACGGGTACAGCCCCGGCTGGCGCATGAAGGCTTCCAGCGCCGCGGCCGAAGGGCCGCTGCGGGCGATGTTGTTCGGGTCTTGCGTGGGCGCCGGGCCGACGATCGGAACCGGGAAGGTCAGGGTGGGCGGCGGCAGTGTCGGGTCGAGTTTTTCCGTGCCGAATTCTTCGAACAGCAGCAGTTGCTGAGTGTACGGCTGGGCCCCGAACAACGGGCTGGGCTTGCCGTTGGTGGGGATTTTGAAGGATGTCTGCAGGGCTGGCGGCAGCACGTTGTCGGTCGTTGGCGTGGTGCGGGTGCCGTACCCACCATTGGGCAAGGCGATGGAACCCTGGTTGGCGGGTGGCATGGCCTTTAGGGCATCCAGCGCGGCCTTGAAGTCGGTCGGCGGATTGGTATACGCCGAAGGATCTGTTGGCGGCGGCGGGCTGACATCGTCAAGCGGTGCTGCGTTGACCGGGGACAGACTGAAGGTGATCAACAGTACAGAGCCTGCGCCCGAAACCCTTAAGGAGCGGAACGAATTGAACGGCGATGCAATGATTTTCATGAGGTTCCCCTCGCGACATAGCGCAACGGCGAAACCCGCCATCCCCGGTTGGTGACAGCATCTGCCTGCGTTGCAAGGGGCTATGCAACCGTCGGGCCATGGATGAGGAAGATACTGAGTAATAAGTAAGTTGTTTCAAAATGTGTCTTTTTGGTGAAGTGTAGGGTGGGGATATTCCTCAAACTAGGTGGTAAACACCCGGTTGAGTGGGTGTAGTCCCCCATTTATGGGAGTGGCGGCCCTGTTTCACCAACCGCTAGGGACTGCTTGCTCTGGGGCGACATGAATTCACAAAGGACCCGGCGCACGGTTCTTGCTGGGGCGGATAGTGGAGCAGGGGCATCGATAGGTTAATTGCATTGTTGGTATGCACGAAGCGCTATTCGCTGTGTGCCCGCACCAGGCTCTCGGTGCCCAACCGATACTGATTGTTCCCGCTGCGCTTGGCCTCATACATCGCCAGGTCGGCAATGTGCAGCAAGCGGTCGATGCTCGGCGCATGATCGGGGAACACGGCGACGCCGAGGCTGGTGCCGATGTGGCGCTGGTCGTTGCCGAGGGTGACGGGCGGGGAGAGTTCGACGAAGATTTTCTGGCAGATGGTGCGCGCTTCATCTTGCAGGCTTTTGCCTTGGGGCAGGTCCTGGAGGATGACCACGAATTCGTCGCCGCCGATCCGGGCGACGGTGTCGGTGCCGTGCAGGATGCGCTTGAGCCGCGTGGCGGTCGTGACCAGCACGCGGTCGCCGGCCGCATGCCCATAGCGGTCGTTGATGGCCTTGAAGCCATTGAGGTCGACAAACACCAGCGCCACCCGCGTGGCACTGGTGCGCGCCAACTCCAGGGCTTCGGACAGGCGCTCTTCGAGCACCAGGCGATTGGGCAGGCCGGTCAACGGGTCGTAATGGGCCAGGTGCTTGAGGTAGTTGGCCGAGGCCTTTTCTTCGGTGATGTCGCGCACAACGCCCATCATCTTGATCGTTTCGTCGTGGTCGTTCTTGACCACGTTGCCGGTTTCCCGCAGCCAGCGGATCGTTCCGTCGGGCCACACCACGCGGTATTCCTCATCATGGTTTTCGCCGGTTTCCAGGCAACGCAGCTCGCCGGCCCGAACCCTGAGCCGGTCTTCCGGATGCACGCAGGAACAGAACAGGGCGTAAGAGGGCGCCACTTCGCCGATCTTGAAGCCGAACATGCCGAAAATGGCATCTGACCAGTACAACCGGTCGGTGTCGACATCCCAGTCCCAGGTGCCGATACGAGCGAAATACTGGCTGCGCTTGAAGCGCTCGGTGTCGTCATCCTTGTGGATGTTCTGGCCTTCGGACAGGCTATTGATGATCGCGCGATACTCTGCCAGTCGCTTTTGCAGATAGCGTTCGCGCCAAGCCAGCACGACGATCAGGCTGAGCGTCATTGAACCAAGGAGGACGCTGGTCCAGAGCAGGTTCATTCGGGGGTGGCCATCAGGGCGGAGAACCGTACGGGTAATTGTTGATTATTTTAGTTCAGCAAACCGCTTTAAACGTCGCGCGCGGAGGCGGCAATGGTTGCCAATCGAGGACAAATCTGGGAAAACGGCGCGCATCAGGCCCTAGAGGGCGAGTGAGCATACGAGTGAAATCAATGAATGACGAGCTTCAGGTAATCGATCTTCAGGTGGGTGACGGAAAAGCCGCCGTAAAAGGCGCACTGATCACCACCCAGTACCGTGGCTGGCTGGAGGACGGGACCGAATTCGACTCTTCGTACAGTCGTGGCAAACCCTTCCAGTGCGTGATCGGCACCGGGCGGGTCATCAAGGGCTGGGACCAGGGCATCATGGGCATGCAGGTCGGCGGCAAGCGCAAGTTGCGGGTGCCGGCGCACCTGGCCTATGGCGAACGCACCATGGGCAAGATCACGCCGAACTCGAACCTGATCTTCGAAATCGAATTGCTGGAAGTGCTGACGCGGGATGATTGACCGTCAGGCCTGAAACGTTTCCCGGTACGCATACAGGCCGGGTGTTCCGCCGGTCATGATGAACAGCACATTGTCCCCGGGGACGAAGCGCCCTTGCTGCAGGTCGGCCAGCAATCCGGCAAACGCCTTGCCGGAGTACACCGGGTCGACCAGCAGGCCTTCGGCACGCGCCATCAGGCGTACCGCGTCTTGCATGGCGGCGGTTGGCAGCCCATAGCCGGTACCCAGCTGGCTGCCGTCAATCACCAGCTCATCAGCCCGCACCTCGGCGCTACTGCCCAATAGCGCCAATGTCTCGCGGGTCAGTTGCAGGGTTCTCGCCGCCGATGAGTCCTGGTCGGACAACACCGAGAACGACTTGACCACGGACGTACCCCGGCCCAGCAACCGGAAACCCGCCGCGAGCCCGGCATGCGTGCCGGCGCTGCCATTGGGTACCACCACTTGATTGAACCTGAGTTGCAGTTCGGCCTCTTGTTGGGCGATCTCCGCTGCGCAGCGGGCATAACCGAGGCTGCCCAGGGGCGTCGAGCCACCGGTTGGCAGCACCATGACCTTGTGCCCGGAGTCTCGAAGCTGCGCCGCCCTGGCCTCGGCTTTGGCCAGTGAGTCGGTACCGCCGGCAAACACCTGCATCTGCGCGCCGAACAACTGGTCGAGCAGCACATTGCCATTGAGCTCGTAATCCACCTCGGCCTTGGCCACGGCCCGGGTCAGGAACAGCTCGCAGGCGATGCCCAGCCGGGCGCACACTGCGGCGGTCAGACGGGCATGATTGGACTGGATGCCGCCCACGGTAATGATCGTATCGATTCCGGCTTGCAGTGCTGCGCCGATGTGGAATTCAAGCTTGCGCAGCTTGTTGCCGCCCGCGCCGATCAACATATGGTCGTCGCGTTTGAGAAACAGGCCGATACCCTGCTTGTCGAGGCCCAGCAGCTGTTCGAGTCGCGCAGCCCGCTGAATGGGTGTGGGACCTTGCAGCAGGTCTGCCCGCGCAAAAACACTCAGTGACTTGTCCAGTTGGGTTTGCATCGATCGAACCTCGTTGTTCACCATGATCCTGGTGACTCTATGGAGAAAGGCCGGCGGGATAAACGCACTGCCCGTCATGACTGTTTTAACCCGGTGTAACTAATCCAGCCGGGCAGCAGGGGGTGTTGAACCCAAATGCTCAGCGGCCAACCGGCCGGCGAAAATCGATGTCACGCCAAACCGACCGTCATCGGGTTGTGCCGTGCCAGGCTCCGCACTATCGGCGACCATAGGTGCCATATAGGGGTAGGGGGTATAGGTATGGCACACATTCACGAACACAAGGATGACTTGATCAAGCGGGTGCGGCGGATTGCCGGGCAGGTGGAAGCCGTGGAGCGAGCGCTTGAGTCCGATGCCGATTGCGCCAAGACCCTGCATCTGGTGGCCGCCATCCGGGGCGCGGTCAATGGTCTGCTGGAGCAGTTCATCGACGCCCATGCCCGCGAGCACGTGGCCCATCCGGACCTGAGCGATGAAGATCGCGCCCAGGGCGTAGAAGACCTGTTGCTGGCCATCCGTCGTTATGCCAAATAGAGGCCTGAATTCCATGACACTGACACCACAGGCTTCGCGCTTTTCTCACGACCATGTCTTTCTCGGCGCATCCCATGATGAAAACGCCCGACGCACCTTATGGGTGGTGGCGCTGACGTTTGTGATGATGATTGGCGAAATTGCCGCCGGTTACATCACCGGTTCCATGGCGCTGCTGGCCGATGGTTTTCACATGGCCACCCATGCCGGGGCCTTGGGCATCGCGGCGGCGGCCTATGGGTTTGCACGGCGCAATGCCAACAACGCGCGTTACAGCTTCGGCACCGGCAAGGTCGGGGATCTCGCGGGTTTTGCCTCGGCCATGGTGCTGGGGCTGGTGGCGATCGGCATTGCCGGTGAATCCGTTTATCGCCTGTTTCAGCCAACGACCGTGGCATTCACCGAAGCGACGGTGATTGCGGTGGTGGGGCTGGCGGTGAACATCGCCAGTGCCTTTTTGCTGGCGGGCGACCACGGCCATCATGGCCACAGCCATGAGCACGGCCATCATCACCATCACGACAACAACCTGCGCTCGGCCTATGTCCATGTGCTGGCCGATGCCTTGACTTCAGTGCTGGCGATCGCCGCGTTGCTGGCGGGGCGCTATCTGGGATGGGTGTGGCTGGACCCGGTGATGGGCATTGTGGGCGCCATCGTGATCGCGAAATGGGCCGTTGGACTGATGCGTGACAGCGCAGCGGTGTTGCTCGATGTCACGGATACACACGTCGCCGACGAGATTCGTGAACTGCTGGAGTCGTCGGACGATGTGCGCATCAGCGATCTGCATGTCTGGCAGGTCGGCCCCCAGGCGCGGGCCGCGATTGTCAGCGTTGTGGCGGCGGCCAATGTCAGTGCCGACACCATTCGCGAACGCCTGGCGCCGGTCCATGAACTGTCCCACCTGACCGTCGAACTCCGCGTTGCTTGAACGGCTTCCGGTCATTCACGGAACAGTGGAATCCGTCCATTCGTGGAGGGGCGGTATTCCCGCTTCAGATGGTCCAGTGTCGGCCTCATCGCCAGAAGCTGCTTGAGCGTGGCGCCTGCAATGCTCAACGCCAGCCGTTGCCCCGGACATTGATGGCGCCCCGCGCCGAAGGTGAAGCTGCGCCGGTTCGGGCGGTCGAGCAGGAAGGTGTCGGGGTTGTCGTTGAGCTGGGGGTCGCGATTGGCCGAGGCCAGCAGCACCAGGATCACGTCTGCGGCGTTCAGCCTCACCCCGTCAATTTCGCAGGGGGCGGCGACGAAGCGGCGGGTGTTCTGTACCGGCGGGTCGAAGCGCTGTACTTCGGCCAGCAGGTCTTCGACCGGGGGTGATTCGCTGCGCAACGACGGATGTTGAATCAATGCCAGCACGGCGTTGCCGATCAGCCCGGCAGTGGCCTCGAAGGTCTGGGAGAACAGGCCGATCAGGTTGGCGATCAGGGTTTGCGGCGCGCCGCAGGCGAAGCGCTGGCCGATACCTGCAAGCAAAAGGCTGTGGTTGTACGGATCGTCGAGCAATTCGATGAAATAACCGCTCAATTGTTCGGCGGCAGCGTGGGCGGCGGTCAATTGTGCCGCGTCACTCAAGGGTGACAGACAGGCGACGAAATCCGCCGTCAACTCACTGATGGCGCGGCCCTGAGCCGGGGTGAACCCCAGCAACGCCGCCACCACGCAAACCGGTCCGCGAAACATGGCGTTGTACAGGCCAGCGGCATCGGCGGTCATCAATCGGGCGCTGACCAGGGCCTCGACTTCCCGCGCATCGATCAACTCCAGCCCCGGCACAATCGCCGATCGTGGGCAACGCTGGCGTTCACCTTCATTCATGCGCATCAATTGGCCGAACACCTGGCCGGCCATGCCGTCGGCGATCGCCTTGGGGACTGGCTCCTGCGCGGGGCGAACGTGGCAATCGGGATGCGCCAGCACGGCGGCCACCGCCCGGGCGCTGCTGGCCACCCACATGTTCAGCCCCGGATGAAAAGCCAGCCCACCGTCGGCACGCAGTTGTGCGTAGTAGGGATAAGGATCGGCATGGGTCGCAGCGATGATCGGGTCCATGGGCACAGCCTTTGGTTGTTGGAAAGTGTTGCTACTATCTCCAGTCCGAAAGGGCATTGATTCGTCCGGGAGCGAAATATGAGCGCAGAACAACACGACATCGGCGTCTCGCAGGTGGCGGCAGCCATCGCTGAGCCGGCGCGGACGAAAATCCTCTGTTCGCTGATGGACGGTCATGCCCGCACCAGCACCGAACTGGCGGCGGTGGCCGAAGTCAGCGCGTCGACCGCCAGTGCCCACCTGGCCAAGCTCAAGGAGCTGGCGCTGGTGCGGCTGCACGTTCAGGGGCGTCATCGCTATTACAGCCTGGCGGACAAGCGCGTGGCCCAGGCCCTGGAGGCACTGATGGTGATCGGCCAGAACACCGCGCCGAGCTTCCGGGCACGGACCCCGGATCGCCTGCAATTTGCCCGCACCTGTTACGACCACATGGCGGGAACCCTGGCCGTGCTACTGCATGACCGGATGCTTGAAGCGGGCTGGCTTGAGGAAACCGACGAACAGGCCTATCGCTTGAGCGACAGCGGTACGGCAATGTTTCAAGGGCTCGGGATCGAGACGCAGGACTTGAGCACCTTGCGCCGTCGTTTCGCCTGTCCGTGCCTGGACTGGAGCATGCGTCGGCCACATCTGGGTGGGTCGCTTGGCGCGGCGTTGCTGCAAACGGCGCTCAAGCGCAAGTGGGTGACCCAGGATCTGGACAGTCGGGCGTTGGCGTTGACGGCGTTGGGGCGCAAGGAGTTTGGAACGCGGTTTGGAATCGGGTTGCCGTTGGTGGTTGAGGGTAATGTCAACGTTTCGCAAATTGCCGCAGGTTCGGCGGAGTTCGGGAACATTCGCTGACTGACGAACGTGTATTCCGGTTGTTTCTGTGTTGAATGCAATGCCGTCATCGCGAGCAAGCTCGCTCCCACTGGGGAGTGGTGGGTTCGTCAGTACTATGCAAACAAAAAGCCCCCCATCGGTCACCCGATGGGGGGCTTTTGTGCGTCTGGCGTCAGGTCAAACCTTGACGATCCAGCCCGCTGGCGCTTCGATGTCGCCGGTTTGCACACCGGTCAGCTCTTTGTAGAGCTTCTGGGTGACCGGGCCGACTTCGGTTTCGCTGTGGAACACGTGCAGGTGGTCGTTGTAGTCGATGCCGCCAATCGGCGTGATCACCGCGGCAGTACCGCAAGCACCGGCTTCCTTGAAGTCGGAGAGCTTGTCGATGAACACGTCGCCTTCAACCACTTCCAGACCCAGGCGGGTCTTGGCCAGCTCGATCAGTGACAGACGGGTGATACCCGGCAGTACCGATGGCGAGTTCGGGGTCACGAACTTGTTGTCGTGGGTGATCCCGAAGAAGTTGGCCGAACCGACTTCCTCGATCTTGGTGTGGGTCATCGGATCCAGGTAGATGGCGTCGGCGAAGTGGGCTTTCTTGGCCTTGGAGCCGGGCATCAGGCTGGCGGCATAGTTGCCACCGACCTTGGCGGCACCGGTGCCTTGTGGCGCGGCGCGGTCGTAGCTGGAAATCTGGAAGTTGTGCGGGGTCAGGCCGCCCTTGAAGTAGGCGCCAACCGGAATGCAGAAGATCGAGAAGATGAACTCGGGTGCAGTGCGCACGCCGATGTTATCACCCACGCCGATCACGAACGGGCGCAGGTAGAGCGCGCCGCCGGTGCCGTACGGCGGAATGAAACGCTCGTTGGCGCGGACCACTTCCTTGCAGGCTTCGATGAATTGCTCGGTTTCCACCTGCGGCATCAGCAGGCGGGCGCAGCTGCGCTGCATGCGCAGGGCGTTCTGGTCCGGGCGGAACAGGTTGATCGAGCCGTCCTTGCAACGATAGGCCTTCATGCCTTCGAAGCATTGCTGGCCATAGTGAAGGGCAGTGGAGCCTTCGCTGATGTGCAGCACGTTATCTTCGGTCAGGGTGCCTTTGTCCCACTCGCCATTGCGAAAGTACGACAGATAGCGCTTGTCGGTCTTGATGTAGTCAAAACCCAGCTTGTCCCAATTGATGCTTTCGTTACCCATGACACCCTCTATCACTGAACAACCGTCGAAACGGTTCAAGGCTTCTGACGTTTTTTGGATGGGGACAACAATACTTCATTCTTGGGCTGTTTCGCAGCCCGGACTATCGGATGACGGACAGATAATTCGCGTTGACCTTGAGAATTCGCGAGCAAGACCGCTCCCACAGGGGAATGCATTCCAAATGTGGGAGCGGGCTTGCTCGCGAAGAGGCCATCACGGACACCAACGATCGTCCTGATTCACAGGTGCAATGCGTGGCCAAGGGCCCGCAACGCCGCTTCCTGCACCGCCTCACCCAGGGTCGGGTGTGCATGGATGGTGCCGCCGATGTCTTCCAGCCGCGCGCCCATCTCCAGGCTCTGGGCAAACGCCGTGGACAGCTCCGACACGCCGACGCCCACCGCCTGCCAGCCGACAATCACATGATTATCCCGACGAGCGACCACCCGCACGAAGCCGCTTTTCGACTCCAGGGTCATCGCCCGGCCATTGGCGGCGAACGGGAAGCTCGAAACGATGCAGTCCCAACCTGCGGCCTTGGCCTCGTCCGGGGTCTTGCCGACCACTACCAGTTCCGGGTCGGTAAAGCACACGGCCGCGATGGCGGTCGGGTTGAACTCGCGGGTTTTACCGCTGATCAGCTCGGCCACCATCTCGCCCTGGGCCATGGCCCGGTGCGCGAGCATCGGTTCGCCGCTCAGGTCACCGATGGCATACACGTTGCGCATGCTGGTCTGGCAGCGGTTGTCGATCTTGATCGAGGAACCATTCATGTCCAGGTTCAGCGCTTCGAGGTTCCAGCCCTGGGTGTTCGGCTTGCGACCGACGGCCACCAGTACCTGGTCGGTTTCCAGGTTCAGGGTCTCGCCGTTCGGGGCAAGTACTTGCAAGGTATTGTTAGAAGAATCAAAGCCTTGCACGCTATGTTTCAAGTAAAGCTTCACACCGAGTTTTTTCAGTTCGTCGTGCACCGGCTGAGTCAGTTCGGCGTCGTAGGCCGGCAGGATGCGTTCCTGCGCTTCCACCACGCTGACCTCGGCGCCGAGCTTGCGATAGGCAATGCCCAACTCCAGACCGATGTAACCACCGCCGACCACAATCAAGCGCTTGGGCACGGATGTCGGCGCCAGGGCCTCGGTGGACGAGATGATCGGCCCGCCAATCGGCAGCATTGGCAGGTTCACGCTTTTGGAACCGGTGGCCAGCACCAGGTGTTCACACTGGATACGTGTGTCGCCAACTTCCACGGTTTTGCCGTCAACCACTTTGGCCCAGCCTTGAACGACCTGGACCTTGTTCTTTTTCAGCAGTGCCGCGACGCCGGTGGTCAGGCGATCGACGATGCCGTCTTTCCATTCCACGCTCTTGCCGATGTCCAGGGTGGGCGCCGAAACGCTGATGCCCAGGGCCGAATGCTGGCTGTGGTGTTGCGTTTGATGGAACTGCTCAGCGACGTGAATCAGTGCCTTGGACGGAATGCAGCCAATGTTCAGGCAAGTGCCGCCCAGGGATTGGCCTTCCACCAGGATGGTCGGGATGCCCAGTTGGCCGGCACGGATCGCCGTCACATAACCGCCGGGGCCGCCGCCGATGATCAGCAGCGTGGTATTGAGGGTCTGCATGACTTACTCCACAAACAAGGTCGCGGGTTGTTCGAGCAAGCCACGGATGGCCTGGATGAAGAGCGCCGCGTCCATGCCGTCGACCACGCGGTGATCGAAGGAGCTGGAGAGGTTCATCATCTTGCGGATCACGATCTGGCCTTTGATCACCATTGGCCGTTCGACGATCTTGTTCACGCCGACTATCGCCACTTCCGGCAGGTTCAGCACCGGGGTGCTGACGATGCCGCCCAAGGCCCCGAGGCTGGTCAGGGTGATGGTCGAACCGGACAACTCGTCGCGGCTGGCCTTGCCGTTACGGGCGGCAGTGGCCAAACGGGAGATTTCAGCGGCGCTGTCCCACAGGCTGCGGGCTTCGGCATGACGCACCACCGGCACCATCAACCCGATATCCGCCTGGGTGGCGATGCCGACATGCACCGCGCCGAGGCGGGTGATGACCTGGGCTTCGTCGTCGTAGCGAGCATTGATCTGCGGGAAATCACGCAGGGCGACAACCAGGGCGCGGACCAGGAACGGCAGCAAAGTCAGCTTGCCGCGAGTCGCGCCATGTTTTTCGTTGAGGTGCGCGCGCAGCTCTTCCACGGCGGTGACGTCGATTTCTTCGACATAACTGAAGTGGGCGGCGCGCTGGGTGGCGTCCTGCATGCGCTGGGCAATCTTGCGACGCATGCCGATCACCGGGATCTGCTGCTCATCGGTACGTTGGGCATAAGCCGCCGCCACCGGTGCCGAAGCGTTCGACTGACCCTGGGCCAGGTAGGCGTCGAGGTCTTCATGCAGCACGCGGCCGGCGGGGCCGGTGCCACGCACCAGGCGCAATTGAATGCCGAGGTCCAGCGCATGCTTGCGCACGGCCGGGGAGGCCAGCGGACGCTCGTCGGCCTCGCGAGCAACCATCGGGCCCTGGCATACGGCAGCTTTCGGCGCCGGGGCAGCGACCGGTTTGCTTTCAACCACGGTTTCGACTTTCGTTGCTGCAACCGGTGCTTCTTTAACAACAGGTGCCGGTTGCGCCGATTCCTTAACGTTGCCCGCGCCTTCGACTTCAATGCTGATCAGCACACTGCCGACCGCCATGACTTCGCCCGGCTGGCCACCGAGGGCAATGACCTTGCCATGCACCGGCGACGGAATATCGACCATCGCCTTGTCGGTCATCACATCGGCCAGCACCTGATCTTCGACGACCATGTCGCCGACCTTGACGTGCCATACCGACAATTCAACTTCTGCAATGCCTTCACCAATGTCCGGCATTTTAATGACGTGCGTGCCCATTCAGACCTCCATGACCCGTTTCAACGCCGCGCCCACTCGGGACGGCCCTGGGAAATACGCCCACTCTTGCGCGTGCGGGTAAGGGGTATCCCAACCGGTGACGCGTTCGATCGGCGCTTCCAGGTAGTGGAAGCAGTGCTCTTGCACCAGCGCCGTCAGTTCGGCGCCGAAGCCGCAAGTGCGGGTGGCTTCGTGAACGATCACGCAGCGCCCGGTTTTCTTCACCGATTTGGTGATGGTTTCCAGGTCCAGCGGCCACAGGCTGCGCAGGTCGATGACTTCGGCATCCACGCCGCTTTCTTCAGCGGCCACTTGCGACACGTAGACGGTGGTGCCGTAGGTCAGCACCGTGACGTCCTTGCCCGGACGGGCGATAGCGGCAACGTCCAGCGGTACGGTGTAGTAACCGTCCGGAACCTGTGCGGCGGGGTGTTTCGACCACGGGGTAACCGGGCGTTCGTGGTGGCCGTCGAAAGGACCGTTGTACAGTCGTTTCGGCTCCAGGAAGATCACCGGGTCATCGTTTTCGATGGAGGCGATCAGCAGGCCTTTGGCGTCGTAGGGGTTGGACGGCATGACGGTGCGCAGACCGCATACCTGAGTGAAGAGTGCCTCGATGCTCTGGCTGTGGGTCTGGCCGCCGTAGATGCCGCCGCCGCAGGGCATGCGCAGGGTCATCGGCGCGGTGAACTCGCCGGCCGAGCGATAACGCAGGCGCGCGGCTTCGGAAATGATCTGGTCGTAGGCCGGGTAGACGTAGTCGGCGAACTGGATCTCCACCACCGGGCGCAGGCCGTAGGCGCCCATGCCCACGGCGGTGCCGACGATACCGCTTTCAGAGATCGGCGCGTCGAACACTCGCGAGGTGCCGTACTTGGCTTGCAGGCCTTCGGTGCAGCGGAACACGCCGCCGAAATAGCCCACGTCCTGGCCGAAGACCACGACGTTGTCATCACGCTCAAGCATCACATCCATGGCCGAGCGCAGGGCCTGGATCATGGTCATGGTGGTCGTGGTCATGGCGGTTTCCAGCTCGATATGGTTGTTGTGATCGTTCATGTCAGATCCCCAACTCTTGACGCTGGCGCTTCAAGTGCTCCGGCATCTCTTTATAGACGTCTTCGAACATGGTCGCGGCGCTCGGAATCTGGCCGCCGGCAAGGGTGCCGTACTGTTCGGCTTCTTTCTGTGCGGCGATCACTTGGGCTTCGAGCTCGGCGCTGACGGCGGTGTGTTCCTCTTCGGACCACTGGCCGATCTTGATCAGGTGCTGCTTGAGGCGCGCAATCGGATCGCCCAGCGGGAAGTGGCTCCAGTCATCGGCCGGACGGTATTTGGACGGATCATCGGAGGTCGAGTGCGGGCCGGCGCGGTAGGTGACCCACTCGATCATGGTCGGGCCGAGGTTGCGCCGCGCACGTTCGGCAGCCCAGGCGGAGGCGGCGTAGACCGCGTAGAAATCGTTGCCGTCGACCCGCAGGGAGGCAATGCCGCAACCGACGCCACGACCGGCGAAGGTGGTGGCTTCACCACCGGCAATCGCCTGGAAGGTGGAGATCGCCCACTGGTTGTTGACCACGTTGAGGATCACCGGCGCGCGGTACACGTGGGCGAACGTCAGGGCGGTGTGGAAGTCCGACTCGGCGGTGGCGCCGTCGCCGATCCACGCCGAAGCGATTTTGGTGTCGCCCTTGATCGCCGAGGCCATGCCCCAGCCCACGGCTTGCACGAACTGGGTGGCGAGGTTGCCGGAGATGGTGAAGAAACCGGAGTCCTTGACCGAGTACATGATGGGCAACTGACGTCCCTTGAGCGGATCGCGCTCGTTGGACAGCAGCTGGCAGATCAGGTCGACCAGCGGTACGTCGCGGGCCATCAGGATGCTTTGCTGGCGGTAGGTTGGGAAGCACATGTCGTCGATGTTCAGGGCCAGGGCCTGGGCACTGCCGATGGCTTCTTCGCCAAGGCTCTGCATGTAGAACGACATCTTTTTCTGACGCTGGGCGACCACCATGCGGTTGTCGTAGATGCGGGTCTTGAGCATGGCACGCATGCCCTTGCGCAGGATCTCCACCGGTACGTTTTCGGCCCATGGGCCGAGGGCATTGCCCTGGTCGTCGAGCACGCGGATCAGGCCACGGGCCAGGTCAGCCGTGTCAGCCGGTTCAACGTCGATTGGGGGTTTGCGCACCGTGCCGGCATCGGTCAGATGCAGGTAGGAGAAGTCGGTTTTACAGCCGGGACGGCCCGAGGGTTCGGGGACGTGCAGGCGCAGCGGTTCATACGCTTGGGTCATGGCTTCTACGCTCGATCTTGTGAATTTCTTGTAGTGAGCTGACAGATTTCGTTCGGTAGAAGAAATCTTGTCCTACAACAATCATAGGCCCGACCAAGAAGAATATTTCTCTCTGTTTCGTTGCGCTAAAGATCATTTGCAGATAAAAAACCTGCATAAACATAAAAAACAGGTGGTTTTGTCTCATGCGCAAACTGGACCGTACCGATATCGGCATTCTCAACAGCCTTCAGGAGAATGCGCGCATCACCAACGCCGACCTCGCGCGTTCGGTGAACCTGTCACCCACGCCGTGTTTCAACCGGGTCAAGGCCATGGAAGAGTTGGGGGTGATTCGCGAGCAAGTGACGCTGCTGGATGCCGATCTGTTGGGGCTGCATGTGAATGTGTTCATTCACGTCAGCCTGGAGAAGCAGGTGGAGGAGGCGTTGCAGCATTTCGAAGAAGCGATTTCCGATCGCCCCGAGGTGATGGAGTGCTACCTGATGGCTGGCGACCCGGACTACCTGATCCGGGTGCTGGTGCCGACCATCCAGTCGCTGGAGCGCTTCATGATGGACTTTCTGACCAAGGTGCCGGGGGTGGCGAACATCCGTTCGAGCTTTGCGCTCAAGCAGGTGCGGTACAAGACCGCGCTGCCGTTGCCGGCCAATGGCCTGACTTTGGGCAACTGACACGATCACTCTGTAGGAGCGAGCTTGCTCGCGATGGACGTTATCGATAACGCGAGTCTTCTGGATAAACGCGTTGCCCTCAAGTCCATCGCGAGCAAGCTCGCTCCTACAGGGTCAGAATTTGTTAAGCGGGATTTTCAGGTAGGTCACGCCGTTGTCCTCGGCCGGCGGCAAATTCCCCGCCCGCACATTCACCTGGATCGCCGGCAGCAACAGTGTCGGCATGCCCAGCCCTGCATCACGTCGTGTACGCATTTCCACGAACGCGGCTTCATCGATCCCGTCATGTACATGAATGTTGTTTTTGCGTTGTTCACCGACGGTGGTCATGCATTGGGGCGCGCGGCCATTGGGCGGGTAGTCGTGGCAGACGAACAGCCGCACGCTGGCGGGGAAGGCCAGCAGTTTGTGGATCGAGGCAAACATCTGGTTGGCATTGCCGCCCGGGAAATCGCAGCGGGCGGTGCCGACGTCGGGCATGAACATCGTGTCGCCGACCAGAATCACATCGCTGTCGACCAGGTAAGCCATGTCCGCCGGGGTATGGCCGGGCACGTGCAGGGCGGTCGCCTTGAGGTTGCCGATCATGAACGATTCGTCGGGGGCGAACAGGTGATCGAACTGGGAGCCGTCGACGCGAAAGGAGGGCTCCAGATTGAACAGTGTCTTGAACACGTCCTGCACCTTGCTGATCGACTCGCCAATGGCGATTTTGCCGCCAAGCTCCCGCCGCAGATAAGGCGCGGCGGACAGGTGATCGGCGTGGGCGTGGGTTTCCAGCAGCCACTGCACTTGCAAGTGACGGGCGCGGACGAAGGCGATGATGTTGTCGGCCTGGGTGGTTGCGGTACGCCCGGATGCTGCGTCGTAGTCGAGCACCGGATCGACAATCGCACACTGCCCGCCATCAGCCTCATAGACCACGTAGCTGTAGGTCGAGGAGGCGGGGTCGAGGAAAGCTTCAATCAGTGCGGGCATGGACACGAACCTGTGCAGGGTTGGAAAAGTCAGACGGCGAAATTTCAGTCATGGGTTGCAACATTATATGTTTAAACATAATGTTTACAGCTTAAGTGACGTTGAAGGCATCCTGCAAATGCAATCCAGTCTGACCGAATGTGAAGTCGCCCAACTGCGCGCCTCGGCCTCCAAGGCGTGTGCGCTGCTCAAGGCCCTGGCCAATGAGGATCGCCTGTTGATCCTGTGTCAGCTGACCCAGGGCGAACGCAACGTAGGCGAGCTGGAAAAAATGACCGGCGTGCGCCAACCGACCCTGTCCCAGCAATTGGGGATCCTGCGCGATGAAGGACTGGTCGCTACCCGTCGTGAAGGCAAGTACATTTTTTACGGTCTCGCCAGTCACGAAGTGATCCAGGTGATGAAAACCCTCTCCGGGCTTTATTGCGGGGCCGTGCTTAAAAGCTGGGTTCAACCCTGAATGCCAGTCAACACACAGAACCTGTGGGAGCGGGCTTGCTCGCGAAGGCAGTGTGTCAGCCAACGTTTATGTCTACTGACACACCGCCTTCGCGAGCAAGCCCGCTCCCACAGTTGTTTTGTGGTGAAACTGGCAACATCCTTGCGTGCAGCAAAAGGAACAAGCAATGAACGATCAACACTGGGGCCCATCCATCAGTGCAGATATCGTGGTCATCGGCGGCGGCACGGCAGGCATCGGCTTTGTCGCCAGCCTGCTCAAGCGTAGCCCGCATCTGAACATCACCGTGATCGAACCCGACTCCCGGCACTACTATCAACCGGCCTGGACGCTGGTCGGCGGTGGTGCCTACAACGTGGAAAACACCGTGCGGCCCATGGCGTCGGTGATGCCGCGCGGGGCCCATTGGCTGCAGGCTGCCGTGACGGGCATCGATCCCGACAAGCGCCAACTCACCCTCGGTGACGGGCGTACGGTCGGCTATCAAAACCTGGTGGTCTGCCCCGGCCTGCGTCTGGCCTGGGAGAAAATTGAAGGCCTGGAGAACACCCTCGGCCAGCACGGCGTGACCTCCAACTACAGCTATCGGCACGCGACCTACACCTGGGACCAGGTGCAGAATTTGCGCGGCGGCAAGGTGCTGTTCACCCAGCCGGCCATGCCGATCAAATGTGCCGGAGCGCCACAAAAGGCGCTGTACCTGTCCTGCGATCACTGGAACAAGAGCGGTGTGCTGAACGACATCGACGTCGAGTTCAATCTTGCGGGCGCGGCACTGTTCGGAGTGCCGACCTTTGTCCCGCCACTGATGAAGTACATCGAAAAGTACAAAGCCCGGTTGGCGTTCAACTCGAATCTGGTCAAGGTCGACGGCCCGGCGAAAACCGCGTGGTTCGACGTCAAGGATGCCGATGGCAATGTTACCCGCCAGGCAAAAACCTTTGACCTGCTGCATGTCGTGCCACCACAAGTCTCTCCGGACTTCATCGCCCAAAGTCCGCTGGCCGACGCCACCGGCTGGTGCGAGGTCGATCCCCACACCCTTCAACATCCGCGCTATCCAGGCGTGTTCGCGCTGGGTGACATCTGCGGCACCACGAATGCAAAAACTGCTGCGGCGGTGCGCAAGCAGATCGTGGTGGTGGCCGAAAACCTGCTGGCCTTGCGCAAGCAGCAACCGCTGCCGCTGAAGTACGACGGCTATGGCTCCTGTCCGCTGACGGTGGAGAAGGGCAAGGTGATCCTTGCCGAGTTCGGGTACGCGGGCAAGTTGCTGCCGACCTTTCCCCTTGACCCGACGATCCCGCGCCGCTCGGCGTGGTGGCTGAAGGCGACACTGCTACCGTGGTTCTACTGGAACGGTATGCTCAAGGGCCGCGAGTGGCTGACACGTGTGTCCAGGGTCGACTGAGAACTCCGTATGTTGCTGGCAAGTCTGTTTGGTGTAGTGATGGGGTTGGTGCTCGGCTTGACGGGCGCCGGTGGCGGTATCCTTGCGGTCCCGGCCCTGGTGTTGGGGTTGGGGTGGAGCATGACCCAGGCCGCTCCGGTGGCGTTGTTCGCGGTAGGCAGTGCGGCAGCGGTCGGTGCCATCGACGGCTTGCGCCATGGCCTGGTGCGTTATCGCGCAGCGCTGCTGATCGCGGCATTGGGTGCGGTGTTTTCGCCGATAGGCATCTACTTTGCCCACCAGTTGCCGGAAAAAATCCTGATGATCCTGTTCAGCCTGCTGATGGTCATGGTGGCCGGGCGGATGTTGCGCCGCGAGCGCAAGGACGAGGGGCCCAGCGACCATGGTCAGGCCAACTGGGGCCAGAAGAACTGCATGCTCGATCAACAGACCGGGCGCTTTTCCTGGACCGCCAAATGCACCGCAACCCTCGCCGCGCTCGGGGCAGTAACCGGCGTGGTCTCTGGATTGCTGGGGGTGGGCGGCGGCTTTCTGATTGTCCCGGCCTTCAAGCAACTGACCGACGTGCAGATGCGCGGGATCATCGCCACGTCGCTGATGGTGATCAGCCTGATTTCCGGCATCGGCGTGATCGGCGCGTTCCATGCCGGGGTGCGCATCGACGATTCGGGCATTGCCTTCATCGTCTCCAGCATCGTCGGCATGATCATCGGCCGCAAGCTCTGCGCCCGGGTGCCGGCGCGGGCGTTGCAGGTCGGATTCGCCAGCATCTGCGTCGTGGTCGCCGGCTACATGCTGTTCAGGGCCAACGGCTGACCGGTACCGGTTCCTGTGGACGCCAGTGGGGTCCACAGGCCTACACCCTTAGTGGCGAGCCTCACTGACACGCGGTCTTACACCGTAGTGGTCACACACCGCCAGCCAATCCAAAGCACCTGAAAACCAGCCCCAAGGCAGCGTATGGCGCCGCCCGTCAGGTTTCGATAATCGCCTCCGACACTCAGTCCCCCGTTTCGGAGCGCGCCATGCACAACAATAAGAACGTCACGCATCGTTTTCTGCCTGCCTTCATCGCCAGCCTGTCCGCCCTTGGCCTGAGCCCGCTGGCCGAGGCGGATATCATGCTGTACGACAAGGACCAGACCACGTTCTCCACCGACGGCTACATCAACGCCTTCTACGTGAACAGCGATGTCGATCGCGCCGGCGATCAGTTCGACCGTCGACAGTCGCGGGTCAAGATGGGGTTCCTGCCCAACTACCTGGGGTTCAACATGGGCAAGCAGGTAGACGACCTCAAGCTCGGCGCCCGTGCCTCGTTCTGGGTCACCATCAACGACAGCGAAACCAACGGCACCGACACCGCCATCGATGTGCGGCAGTTCTTCGGCACCGTGGCCAACCCGGAGTGGGGCGAGGTGCTGATCGGCAAGGACTTCGGGCTGTTCGCCCGTTCCAACATCCTGCTCGACGAAATGCTCGCCGGTTACGGTCAGGTCAGCGATACGTTGGGGCTGGTGGATGGCGGCGGGGTGTCGTTCGGCAACATCGGCACCGGTTATCCGTATCCGTTCCCGACCTCGCAGATAACCTATCGCACCCCGGTGATGGACGGTCTGCGCGTGGCGGTCGGCATCATGGACCCGGTGGACACCAATGACAGCAGCCCGACGGGCAAGGCCTATCAGGAAAACCCGCGTACCGAAAGCGAAGTCACCTATCAATTCGACCTGGCGGGGGCAAAGATCTACAGCTGGGTCAACGGCAGCTACCAGACCTCGGACAACACTGATTCCACGGTCGAGACCGTCACCTCCAAGGGTGTCGGTTATGGCGTGCAGGCGAAGATGGGCGGTTTGTCCCTCACCGGCTCCGGTTTCCAGGCCAAGGGCATCAACCCGTTTTTCACCAACAATGCCGGCGAGCCGACCCTGCGCAATGTCGACAGCGACGGCTACCTGATGCAGGGCTCCTACAAACTGGGCAAGAACCGCCTGGCCTTGTCCTATGGCAAGACCAATGACGATGGCAACGGCGTGGTCGGCAGCGGCGCGGACTACGAGACCCGCGGCATCGCGTTGTTCCATGACGTGAACGACAACCTCAAGCTGGTGGCCGAGTACAACCAGTTCGAAATCAATGGCCACGACACCGACGAGCAGAACGAAGACACCGACACCTTTGCCGTGGGTGCGGTGCTGACCTGGTAACCCCGGGAGGTGGCCCTGGCCGTGCGCATCGCGGCGAGGGTCGCCAACCGTCTCATCCCATCGAAGCGGCTACCCGCTACCCAAGTAGCATTCGTCGCACCTCACAGACTTCGTACACTCGTGCCTCATACACACGCACCTGCGGGAGGTAAGGATGCAGCAGAGCGAAGGCGTCGTCAGTGCGATGTCCCAGGCCACCGATGCCCGGCAGGTCGCGCAGGAACTGGCACGACAGTTGTTGCACCCACACCTGGGGTTCGTGCTGTTCTTCTGTTCCGCCGAGTACGACTTGCAGGCGCTGGGCCAGGCCTTGCAGCAAAGCTTCGGCGGCATTCGCCTGGCGGGCTGCACCAGCGCCGGGGAAATCACCCCGCTGGGCTACGGACGCAATTGCGTGACGGCGGTGGGTTTCGATCATCGGCACTTTTCCATCGCGATCGAGCTGATCGACCAGATGGAGCACTTCAGCCTGATCGACGCCCAGCAAATGGTCGAGCGCCTGGTCAGTGGCTGTCGCAGCAACACCCTGGCCCCGATCAAGGGCAACAGCTTTGCCCTGACCTTGCTCGATGGCCTATCCAGCCGTGAAGAAATGGTCCTGGCGGCCTTGAGCGCGGCATTGGGCGACATTCCGCATTTCGGCGGCTCGGCCGGCGACGATAACTACCTGACCCATACCCATGTGTACTTCGATGGCGAGTTCCACAGCGGCGCGGCCGTGGTGGTGCTGGTCAATACCTGGCTGGATTTCGAAGTGTTCACCACCCACCACGTGCTGCCCCGCGCCGAAAAGCTGGTGGTCACCGGGGCCGACAGCACCTTGCGCCGGGTCTTCGAACTCAATGCCGAGCCGGCCGCCGCCGAGTACGCCCGGCACATCGGCGTGCCGGTGGCGCAACTCGATCACCGGGTCTTCGCCGCGCACCCGTTGGCAGTGCGGATCAACCAGCAGTACTACGTGCGGGCCATCCAGCAGGTGCATCCGGACCTGAGCCTGAGCTTCTACTGCGCCGTGGAAAACGGCATCGTCCTCACCGCCATGACCCCGGGGCCGATGCTGCCGAACCTGCAAAGCCTGTTCGAGGGTTTGCAGGAGCGCCTGGGTGATTTGCTGCTGACCATCGGTTGCGACTGTTTCCTGCGGCGTCTGGAACTCGAAGACGACGGCAGTCTTGATCAGATCGGCACGTTTTTGCGTGAGCAACGGGTGATGGGTTTCAACACCTATGGAGAACAGTTCAATGGCATGCACATCAACCAGACCTTCACCGGCGTTGCCATTGCCCGTGGCCGTGCCCCAGGACATCGCTGAGCTGCAGGCCGAGCTGGCCAGGCTGCGCCTGGAAAACCATAAACTGCAGCGCATCAATGGCGCGCTGATCGAACGGGTCGAGTCCGGGGTGACCCGCGGCAACGATCCGTACGCGGCATTCCAGCATTCGGTGGTGCTGGCCGAGCAGGTGCGCGAACGCACCGATGCCCTGAACCAGGCCATGGCCGAACTCAAGGCCGGTAATCATTTGCTCAGCGAAGCCCGCCTGCGCGCGGAAACGGCGCATCAACACCTGATCGATGCCATTGAAAGCATTTCCGACGCCTTCGTCCTGTTCGACGCCGAGCAGCGCATCGTGCTGTTCAACAGTCGGTTCAAGGCGTTCTGGAGCAACAGCCGGGTGCGGATCAATGCCGGCATGCGCCTGACCGAGGTCAAGCGGCTGATGATGAACAACGGCCTGTTCACCGAAGAGCCACGCGGGCATGCCGACGAAAATCTGCTTTACCGCCTGCAGAACGGGCGCTGGCTGCAAGTCAGCGAGCGGCCGACCCAGGAAGGGGGGCGGGTGATTCTGTTCACCGACATTACCGACGTCAAACTCAGCGAAACCGTACGCCGGGAACAGGCGGTGGCGCAGAAGTCGCATCTGCTTCAACGGGCGGTCGACAACCTGTCCCAAGGGGTGGCGATGGTCAGCGCCGAGGGCATTCTGGAGTTGTGGAACCGGCGTTTCCTGGAGTTGAGCGGCCTGGCGCCCGTGGCGGCCCATCGCCCGTTTGCCGAAGTAATCGCCGACAGCGAGTTGAACCTGCTGACCCCGGCCAGTCGCGATGGCAACGGACGACCGGTACGCGAATGCGAACAGCGCCTGTACGATGGCCGGGTCCTGGAAATCCGCACCCATGCGTTGCCCGCCGGCGGTTTCGTCAACACCTTCACCGACATTACCGAACGCTACCAGCACGCCGAGGCGCTGAGTGAAAGCGAACACTGGATTCGCCTGATCACCGATCACGTACCTGCATTGATTGCCTACCTCAATGCCGACCTGGTCTACGAGTTCACCAACAAGGTCTACGAAGAGTGGTACTGCTGGCCCCGCGGCGTGATGCTCGGCCAGAGCCTGCGCGAAGTGCACAGCGAACAGCACTACCAGCGGCTGGAGTCCTACGTGGCCAGGGCACTGGCCGGCGAGAGCGTGACGTTCGAGTTCGCCGAAACCAACGTCAACAACCAGGAGCGCTATATGCTGCGCTCCTATGTGCCCAACCGTCTGACCAGTGGCGAGGTGGTGGGGATTTTCGTGCTGATCCGCGACATCACCGAACGCCGGCGCACCGCCGAGGCGTTGCATCAGGCTTATCAGAACCTTGAGCTGCGGGTACGCGAGCGCACGGCGGAATTGACTACCCTCAATGACCAACTGTTGCGCGAGATCGATGAGCGTCGCCTGGTCGAGTCACGCTTGCGCGAGGCCAAGCAGGAAGCCGAGCAGGCCAACCTGTCGAAGACCAAGTTCCTCGCCGCCGTCAGCCATGACCTCCTGCAACCGTTGAATGCAGCTCGGCTGTTTACCAGTGCCTTGCTGGAGCGGCGCGAGCCGATGTCCAGCGAAGTTCTGGTGCGCAACGTGAGCAATTCCCTGGAAGACGTGGAGAACCTGCTCGGCACCCTGGTGGATATTTCCAAGCTCGATGCGGGGGTAATCAAAGCCGACATTGCGCCGTTTGCCCTCAGTGAACTGCTGGACAACCTGGCCGCCGAATACACCCAGGTGGCGCGCAGTGAAGGCCTGCAACTGCACTTCATCGGCTGTTCGGCGCTGGTGCGCAGTGACATCCAGCTGCTCGCCCGGATTCTGCGCAACCTGCTGAGCAATGCGATTCGCTATACCTACAGTGGTCGCGTGGTGCTCGGTTGCCGGCGGCATCATCAGTGCCTGACGATCGAAGTCTGGGACAGCGGCATGGGCATCGCCGAGCATCGCCTGGAGGAGATTTTCCAGGAGTTCAAGCGCGGTGATGTGCAGCGACCCGATCAGGATCGCGGCTTGGGCCTGGGCCTGGCGATTGTCGAGAAGATTGCCGGCATCCTCGGGCATCGCATTCATGTGCGCTCATGGCCGGGACGGGGTTCGATGTTCTCGGTCGAAGTACCGTTGAGCGCCACCGCGCCGAAACCACCGCCGACGTTGCAGATGAGCGAGCCGATGCTTGAGCGCCTGCGGGGTGCGCGGATATGGGTGCTGGACAATGACGCGACCATCTGTGCCGGCATGCGCACCTTGCTGGAGGGGTGGGGGTGTCGGGTGGTGACGGCGCTGTCGGAGGAAGATCTGGCACGGCAAGTGGACAACTACCACGCCGAGGCCGACCTGCTGATTGCCGATTACCACCTGGACAACGACCGCAACGGAGTCGACGCCGTGGCCCGGATCAATGCCCGGCGCGCGTCACCGGTCCCGGCGATGATGATCACGGCCAACTACAGCAATGAACTCAAGCAGCAGATCCGCGAACTGGGCCACACCCTGATGCACAAGCCGGTGCGGCCGATGAAGCTGAAGACGGCGATGAGTCATTTGCTCGGCAGGCCTTGATTTTCTGGGTGTCGGTGCTGGCCTCTTCGCGAGCAAGCCCGCTCCCACATTTGATCTTCATCAAACACAGATTTTGTGTACGACGCAGGTCCAGTGTGGGAGCGGGCTTGCTCGCGAAGGGCGCTCCGCGGTCTCTCTGACTCAACGCCGCAGATAAGACCCGAAATCAATATCCCCGGCGCTCAGGATCGCCTGCACCCGGTTGTGCACGTTGAGCTTGCGCAGGATCGCCGAGACATGGGCCTTGACCGTGGTCTCGGCGATTTCCAGGGTGTAGGCGATCTGCTTGTTCGATTCGCCCTTGGTCATGCGTTCCAGTACCTGCAGTTGTTTGCGGGTCAGGGCCTGGAGCAGTTCGGGCGGGAAGCCCGGGGTGTCGTTCATCCGCCGGTGGGTGCTGCTTTTGGCGGTGCGGATGATGTCCGGGGGCAGGTAGACATTGCCATTGAGAATCTGCTGGATGGCATCGGTCATCTGGGTACGGGGTGAAGACTTGGTGATGAAACCCACCGCACCGTAGGTGATGGCTTGCAGCACGATCTGTTTGTCCTGCTCGGCGGAGACAATCACCACCGGAATGGTCGGCGCTTCGTTACGCAGGTTGATCAGGCCATTGAGCCCGTGCATGCCGGGCATGTTCAGGTCGAGCAGGATCAGGTCCAGGTCATCGTGTTCCTGGGTCAGCGCCAGGGCGCTGTCCAGGTCGGCGGTTTCCATCACTTCGCTGCCGGCAAAACCGTCGCTGATGACGTTGTGAATGGCTTCGCGAAACAGCGGGTGATCGTCGGCAATCAGGATTTTGTACATGGCCTTTCACCTCATTATTTTGATTATGGTGTGGCAACTACACGCACGCGTAAAGCTTCAGGGAAAGGGTTCGGGGCTGGCTGGCGAAACCGGCAGATTGGCCGCTTGCCAGGCGTCCAGGCCATCGCGATACCAATACAGAGTCTTATAGCCCATGGTGGCTGCGCGTTTGACCGCATTCCAGCTCAACCAGCAGTCGGAGCGGCAGTAGAAGACCAGCGGTCGCGTCGGGTCGCCGCCAGTCAGTGATTTCAGGTTCCGGGAAAAGTAATCCTGCCAGGCGGGCGCCAGGTCACCGTCGCCGGTATTGGCCAGCCAATGGCTGCCGGGCAGGTTTTCATGGGGCTGGTCTTCGATGAACTGCCCTTGCAGCCACTGACGGCGGTAGACATCGATCAGCACCGGGCGCGGGGTTTGGCCGAGCAGGGTTTGCAGGGCGGGGGTGTCGATGATGGTTGCGCCTTGCAGTTGTTCCGGCGTCGGGCTGCGGTACAGGCCGATGCGATAGCCGTCGGTGGAGAACAGCGCCGTGTCGGCCTGCGCGGTGCTCAGCAGCAGGCCCAGCGACAGGGCGGCGAGAGTAGGGCGCAACAGGCAACGTCGGGCTCGCGGCATGGTTTCAGTCCTTATAGTTATGGACCTATTACATGCCAGTCGGGGGGCGTTGGGAATGCGACGATAGACAGGAAAACCAGTACTAAAGTAGTAATTTCACCCTGTTCAATGAAGATCCCCCTGTGGGAGCGGGCTTGCTCGCGAAAGCGTTGTGTCAGTCAACTTATTTATTGAATTTGCCGCCGCCTTCGCGAGCAAGCCCGCTCCCACAGTTGACCTGTGTAGTCAGTTGGTTTTGCGCAAGGCAGCATGCTGCGGGTTGAAGGTCAGCACGGCGAGCAGCGCGAACAGCAGCGTCAAACCCGCACACACCGCCAGCGCCAGCGGATTGAAGCGTTCATACAGGGCGAAGCGCACCAGTTCCACCGCATGGGTAAAGGGATTCACCGCGCACAGCCAATACAGCCACTGGCTGGCCTCGCGCATCTTCCATAGCGGATACAGCGCCGATGACAGGAAAAACAGCGGGAAGATCACGAAGTTCATCACCCCGGCAAAGTTCTCCAGCTGGCGGATCGCGTTCGACAGCAACAGGCCCAGTGCGCTGAGCATCAACGCCACCAGCAGCAGGACCGGCAACGCCAGCAACAAGCCCATGGCCGGTGGCCGCACGCCGTAGACCCAGGAAATCGCCAGGAACGCATACACCTGCAACAACGAAATCAGCGACGTGGCCAGCAGTTTGCTGCACAGCAGAAAGGTTCGGGGCAGGGGGCTGGTCAACAGCACGCGCATGCTGCCCATCTCGCGGTCGTAGACCATCGACAGTGACCCCTGCATGCCATTGAACAGCAGGATCATGCAGGCCAGCCCGGGAATGATGTAGACCTCGTACGGTATGTAGGTGTCGTAGGGCTCGATGATCGCGATTCCCAGTGCCGCGCGAAAACCGGCGGCGAACACCAGCAGCCACAGCAGCGGCCGCACCAGGGCGCTCAGAAATCGGGTGCGTTGCAGCACAAAGCGCAGCCATTCGCGCAGCACGATACCGCGCAAGCATTGCCAGTAAGCGTTCATTGGACAACCCCTGATGTCGTAAGGCGAGTGAAGGCCGAGCCGAGATCGCCGCCGTGCTCCAGGCTCAGGGCGTCGGCCTGCCCACTGGCCACCAACCGGCCTTGATGCAGGATCAACAAGTCATCGCTGGGCTGTACTTCGTCGAGCAGGTGGGTGGTCCAGAGCACGCTGATGTGCTCCTCGCGACACAGGCTGCGGATGTGCCGGTTGAGCGCCAGGCGACTCGCCGGGTCGAGGCCGACACTGGCTTCATCGAGCAGCAGCAGGCGCGGCTCATGCAACAGGGCGCGGGCAATTTCCACCCGGCGACGATGGCCGCCATTGAGTTCGCGCACCCGTTCGCGGCGACGGTCGGTCAGGGCCTGACGGGCCAGTTCGGCGTCGACCCGAAGGTCGGTCTGACGCCGGGACAGGCCATGCAATGCCGCGTGATAACGCAGGTTCTGCTCGACGCTGAGGTCCAGGTCCAGGGTGCTTTGCTGGAACACCACGCCCAATTGCCTGAGTGCCGGGCGTGCCGCGCTGCGCAATGAACAGCCACCGACGCGGATCTCGCCTTGCTGCAGATCATAGAGCCGGGTCAGCAGGGCAATCAGGGTCGACTTGCCGGCGCCGTTGGGCCCCAGCAGCGCGGCGAAACGCCCGGGTTCCAGGCTGAAACTCACCTTGCGCAAGGCCTCCCGGGAGCCGTAGGCAAAGCTCAGGTCGCTGACTTCAAGGGCGTTCATGGCGTCACCACCACGCCCCAGGGATAGCGCCCGACCTTCACCGATTTGCTGACCTTGAGGCTGTCGACATCGATCACCGAGACATCGCCGCTGACGCCGTTGGTGGCCAGCAGTTGCTTCTGATCCGGGGTGAACGCCATCTGCCAGACCCGTCGACCCACCAGCAGGTAATCGAGAATCTCGAAAGTCTTGGCATCGATCACCGCCACATGATTGGCCGGGCCCAGTGCGACGAAACCGTACTTGCCATCGGCGCTGAGCTTGATGCCGACCGGCTGGACCTTGTCCGGGTGCACGCCCTTGATCTGGAAGTTAAGGGTCTTGAGCACGGTGCGGCTGGCCACATCGAGAATGGTCACGGTGCCGCCGATTTCCGCCGAGGCCCAGAGCTTCGCGCCATCGGGGGAGAACTCGACGAAGCGCGGGCGCTGGTCCACCAGGGTGCTGTCGGCCAGGGTCTGGGTGCCGGTGTCGATCCAGTGCAGCATGTTGGTGGTTTCGCTGGTGTTGACCGCCCACTTGCCGTCGGGGCTGACGGCCATACCCTCGGGCTCGACGCCGACGTTGATCTGGCCGAGTACCTTGGAGGTCTCGGTGTCGATCACCGTGACCAGCGCATCGTCTTCGTTGGAGACGTACAACCAGCGATTGTTGGGGTGCAGGGCGAATTGTTCAGGGTCTTTGCCCGAGGGCAATTCCTTGATGATCTTGCGCGTGGCCACGTCCATCACCTGGACCCGGTCCGAGTCACTGGCGCAGATGTACAGCAGCTTGTTGTCATGGGACAGCAGCAGGCCGCGGGGGCGCTGGCCGACGGGCAGGGTGTCGGTGACTTGCAGGGTCTGCATGTCGATCAGGCTCAGGTTGTTGTCCTTTTCGTTGGAGACCCAGGCAGTGCTGGCAACGGCATTGCCAGCGGCGAGCAGCAAGGTGCAAGAGAGCAGGGTGCGGCGCATGGCGGATTCCTTGTTGTTGTGATGTTCGGATCAGGGAAAGCGGCAGCTGACCTCGGGCTTGTCGTAACCCAGGCTGTCCATCTCGTTGAACGGGTGCAAAAAGCCGTCCTGGGGTGAGGTGCTGACCAGCGCCCGGGGCTGGACGATGGGAATCGGCTGGCGCAACTGACCGTTCCACGACCGGTAGCTGAGCTTGCGACCCTTGAAACCGTCGAGCGGCAACTGATCGCTGATTTCAAGCGTGCGGATCGCCATCGGCTCGGCCTGGCGCAGTTTGCTCACAGCGCTGGCGATACTGCGCACGGCCATCCATGCCGCGAAATCGCGGTCATTCATCCAGCGTCCGGTCAGGGCTTCAAAGCGTTTTTGCAGCTGCGCGGCGCCGTAGGTTTCCACGGTCTTGTGCCAGCCCACCGGGGTCAGGCCCTGGGTGCCGGCGACCGGGCGCGGGTACCAGGTCTGGTAGGGCACGTATTCCCCGAAGTCGCCGCGTTCATCGGCCACCAGCACCACGTCGTACTCGGCGGTCTGGGTGAACAGCGGCATGTCGGCCTGGGCGCTGCGGCGTTGGTCGTTATCAAAGCTCCAGGGTTTTTCCGCCACCAGTTGCAAGCCGAAGCGCTTGGCGGCGCGGCGCAGGGCGGCGGCATAGGCTTGATCATCCGCCGTCGGGCCGACAATCAGCAGCGCCCGCTGCCATTTGCGCAACACCAGAAACTGCGCAAGTGCATCGGCGAGCATCGCCCGGCTCGGTAAGGTGTGCAGCAGGTTCGGCAGGCAATCGCTGATGCGCAGGCTGTCGTCGGGGCTGCCGGCGTTGAACAGTAGGCTATCGGGCAGTGCCGCACTCAATTGGCGCAGGCTGGTCGCGGGGGCATTCACCACAAACAGGCGCAGGCCCTGTTCATGCTGCACCTTTGCCGCTTCGAGCAAGGCCTCGGGGCTGTCGACGCTGGCGCTGACCAGGCTGTAGCCGTGGTTGAGAAAACGCCCGGTGCTGTTGCTGTCGGTGATCGCCAGTTCGGCGCCGCGCAGCCCGGCATCGGTGGGCTCGGGGATGACGTTCGACAGCAACGGGCCGGCGTCGGGGCGATAACCCAGGTAGCCGATCCGCACCTGCAAGGGCGCATCGGCGGCCTGACTCTGGGTGGCCAGGCCGGCGGCGCAGGCAATCGCCAGCAGGTAGATCAGGGCGTAAGGGATGAGCTGGCGCATAGGGCACTCCTTTACAGGTAGCGCCAGCATAGGTAGCCCGTGAAGCTGAGGAAATATGCAGAAAGTACCGGTGGTGTCCATCCAGCGCCTTACTACCAAGGGACTAGGTAGCGACCACCAAAGCAGCATGGGGTGAGCGCGATGCCGTTTCTAAGATGGCTGCCATAGCCTCTGCCAAGAGGTTTTGCGTGCAATCCAGAGGGCATAACAATGACAACAAAACGCAACGCCTTGCTCGTGACCGGGCTATTGGCCGGTCTGATCAGTGCAGGTTCCGTCTGGGCCCACGGCAATGTGGTGCCACAGGCTGTCGCCACCCAGGGCTTGACCCCGATCAAGGACGCCGGGGTGCAGCTCGATGCCGATGGCTGGGCCGCGGTGAACCCGTATCGCACCGCCCCGGAACACGACAAGGCAGTGGAAATCGGCGCCTCTGCCTATACCCAGAACTGCGCGGCCTGTCATGGCCTGGAAGCCAAGTCCGGCGGTATCGCCCCCGACTTGCGCATGCTCGATGTCGGCGAGGCGGGCGATGAATGGTTCGCCGAACGGGTGCGCCATGGCGCGGTGCGCGACGGTCGGGTGTACATGCCGAAGATGGCCGACTACCTGAGCCAGGAAGCCCTGTGGGCGGTGCGTACCTATCTGGACACTGTGCGCGTCGAGGAGTGACCCATGCGCCTGCTCGCGGTGTTGATCAGCGCTCTGTGGCTGTGCTGCCAGGCGGCGCAGGCGCAGGTTCGCAACTACGACGAAATGATCGCCGCCGGGGAGCTGAAGGTGGCGGTCTACAAGGACTTCGCCCCCTACAGTTTCGAAAGCGCCGGAAAGCCCCAGGGGGTCGATGTCGAACTGGCCGAAGCCTTGGCCAAGGCGCTTGGCGTGCGCCTGACGCTGATCTGGGCACCGGCGGGGGAAAAACTCGATGACGACCTGCGCGACTACATCTGGCGTGCCAGTGCCTTGCACAACCAGCAACTGGCCGACTTGATGATGCGCGTGCCCTACGACCGCGACTACGCGCAGAAACGTAATGAGTTCGGTGAACTGGAAAATGGTCATGTGGTGATGTTCGGTCCGTACCAGAACGAACAATGGCAGGTGGCCTATGACCGCCGAAGGCTGGACAAGGTCGCCAGCGTCGCGGTGTTCGAGCAGCACCCGATTGGTGTCGAAGTCGACAGCGTGCCCTCGTTCTACCTGACCTCGGTGTTCAACGGCATGCTCGCCGGCAAGACCCATCACTATTCAGGCGTACCCCAGGCGTTTGCCGCGATGAAGGCCGGTGAGGTCGACGCGGTGATGGCCATGCGCGGCGAAATCGACTGGCAGGTGCACGAAGCGGCCGACCCGCAGGTGGCGCTGGCAGAAAATGCCTACCCGAACATGGGCAAGCAGCTCTGGGAAATCGGCATGGCGGTGCACGAAAGCAACCGTCAACTGGCCTATGCCGTGGAAGAGGCGTTGGAAGCGCTGATCCGCGACGGTTCGGTGAAGACCATCTACGGCCATTACGGCCTGCGTTACGACGTGCCCGAGATGTATCAATAAGGAGCAGGCGATGAAATGGCGAGGGAGTTGTCTGTTGGCCTGCTGGTTAAGCCTGGCGGCACAGGCTGGCGCTATCGATCCCGGCAAGGATCCGGTGCCATCGGTGATGTGGGCCTTCTACCATCAGCAGTTTCTGGGCAATGCGCCGTTCGTGTTCGATGAGCGGGTCAAGCTGCTGGCGCCACCGTTTGCCGAAGATGCCCGGCAGGTGCCGCTGGAAATCGATGCCCGGGCGTTCAATGGCGAGGTGGTGAAAATCCTCGCCTGGGCAGAGCTGAATCCGTTACCGAAAGTCGTCGACTTCCAGCCGCTGAATTCGGTTTTGCCGTGGCTGTCTTTGCGCATTCGCATCGAACAGGCGACGCCCTTGCGCGCGGCGGTGTTGACCCGCGACGGCGTGTGGCATGTCGGCTCGACCCTGATTGACGCCGCGGGTGGCGGTTGCACCGCCCCGAGCGTGGTGCGGACTCAACCGGGCTGGGAGGAGCGCATCGGCGAAGTGCTCGGCGGGCGTTATCCCCGGGACGGGTTCAGCCGTTTGCGTATGCAGGTGGCCCATCCCATGGACAACGGCATGGTCAGCGGCATTCCGGAATTCTTCATCAACCATGCCGAACTGCGCGACCGCAACGAGCAAGTGCTGGCCCGGCTGGAGCTGTTCCCCGCGGTCAGCGAAAACCCCAACCTGGCCTTCGACATCGAAGGGGCAGGGCAGACGCGCCTGCTGCTACGGGACAACAGCGGCAATGAGTTCGATGCGTCGATCCCCTGACCCTAAGGAGCGTGGCATGCGCTGGATCCTGTTGATGGTGTTAAGCGTCAGTCTGCCGGCCCTGGCCGATCTCGAGTACTCGCTCAAGCCCCGGCGGATCGCCCAGGACACCTGGTTACTGGAAGGCAGCACCGATAATTTCGCCAAGGCCAACGGCGGCAACATCGTCAACACCGCGTTTATCGTCACTGAACGCGGTGTGGTGGTGATCGACACCGGGCCGTCCAGGCGTTACGGCGAAGCGATGCGCAAGGCCATTGCCGCCACCACCGACAAGCCGGTGATCGAGGTCTTGCTGACCCATCACCACCCGGACCATGTGCTGGGTAATCAAGCCTTCACCGACGTGCCAATCGGCGCCTTGGCCGGCACCAGCGAGCTGTTGCACCAGCAAGGCGATGCCATGGCGGAGAATATGTACCGGATGGTCGGCGACTGGATGCGTGGCACCGAAGTGGTGCTGCCCACCCAGGCGCTGACACCCGGCGTGAAAAGTTTTGGGAATCACGATCTGCGCTTGCTGAGCCTGGGTGGGCATACGGGCGCGGATCTGGCTATTCTCGACCAGCAAACCGGCGTGCTGTTTGCCGGGGACCTGGTGTTTTATCAGCGGGCGCTGACAACGCCCAACAGTCCAGGGCTGTCGGTGTGGCTGGCGGACATCGCGACCCTGCGAGGCTTGCCCTGGACGCAGATCGTGCCGGGCCATGGGCCGGTGTCGAGCGATCCACAACCCTTCGAGCAGATGCGCGATTACCTGACCTGGCTCGATCAGCTCATGCGCGACGGCGCGGCCAATGGCAGTGATATGGCCGAGATGATCCGCAGCCCCATCCCTGAACGTTTCGCCGGGATCAACCTGAGCCGTTATGAACTGATCCGTAGCGTCAGTCATTTGTATCCACGTTACGAGCGCGGGCAGATGACCCGGGTGGACTCCGCCGCAAATAACTGACCCACCCTGATCTAATGTGGGAGCGGGCTTGCTCGCGAAAGCGGAGTGTCAGTCGACATAAAAGGTGACTGACACGGCCCCTTCGCGAGCAAGCCCGCTCCCACAGGGGATCTATGTATGGCACAAAGTTAGCTGCTCATCTCCTCCGAACCTGTACCAAGGAACTAGAAAACTCCACATTGCGGGCAATTGTTGCCAGGGCAGCGGCGCCCAAGAATCTGCACCAGACCGGGAAAATTTTCCGGACATAACAAAAATCCGCAGAGGAAGCCGTCATGACCCAACCCGCACGTCGCCAGCCCTTCGTCTTGAGCCTGCTGCTCAGTGCCATGCTGTTGTCCGGCCAGGCATTGGCCGGGGTTTCCGACCAGGACATTCTCCAGGACCCGAAGAACCCGGAACAGGTCGTGACCAACGGCCTCGGCGTTCAAGGGCAGCGCTACAGCCCGCTGGATATTCTCAACGTCGACAACGTCAAGGAACTGCGCCCAGCGTGGGCGTTTTCCTTCGGTGGAGAAAAACAGCGTGGCCAGCAAGCGCAGCCGATGGTCAAGGACGGCGTGATGTATATGACCGGTTCCTACTCCCGGGTATTTGCCGTGGATGCGCGCACCGGCAAGAAACTCTGGCAATACGATGCGCGCCTGCCCGATGACATCCGCCCTTGCTGCGACGTGATCAACCGTGGCGTCGCGCTGTATGGCGACCTGGTGATTTTCGGCACCCTCGACGCCAAGCTCGTGGCGCTGAACAAGGACACCGGCAAGGTGGTGTGGAGCAAGAAAGTCGCCGACCACAAGGAAGGCTACTCGATCAGCGCCGCGCCGCTGGTGATCAACGGCAAGCTGATTACCGGCGTGGCCGGTGGCGAGTTTGGCGTGGTGGGCAAGATCGAGGCCTACGACCCGAAAAACGGTGATCTGCTGTGGACCCGGCCAACGGTCGAAGGCCATATGGGCTACGTCTACAAGGACGGCAAAGCGGTGGAAAACGGCATCTCCGGCGGCGAGGCGGGCAAGACCTGGCCGGGCGATCTGTGGAAAACCGGTGGCGCCGCCCCTTGGCTTGGCGGTTACTACGACCCCGAAACCAACCTGCTGTTGTTCGGTACCGGCAACCCGGCGCCGTGGAACTCGCACCTGCGCCCTGGCGACAACCTCTACTCCTCGTCGCGCCTGGCGCTCAACCCGGACGACGGCACCATCAAGTGGCACTTCCAGAGCACGCCTCACGATGGTTGGGACTACGACGGCGTGAACGAGCTGGTGTCCTTCAACTACAGCGAAGGTGGCAAGGAGATCAAGGCGGCGGCCACTGCCGACCGTAACGGCTTCTTCTACGTGCTGGACCGCACCAACGGCAAATTCATCCGTGGTTTCCCGTTCGTGGACAAGATCACCTGGGCCACCGGCCTGGATAAGAACGGCCGGCCGATCTACAACGAAGCCAGCCGTCCCGGTGCCCCGGGTTCCGAAGCCAAGGGCAGCTCGGTCTTCGTAGCGCCGGCGTTCCTCGGCGCGAAAAACTGGATGCCGATGGCCTACAACAAAGACACCGGGCTGTTCTATGTGCCGTCCAACGAATGGGGCATGGACATCTGGAACGAAGGCATCGCCTACAAGAAAGGCGCGGCGTTCCTCGGCGCCGGCTTCACCATCAAGCCGTTGAACGAAGACTACATCGGCGTGCTGCGGGCCATCGATCCGAAAACCGGCAAGGAGGTCTGGCGCCACAAGAACTACGCGCCGCTGTGGGGCGGGGTGCTGACCACCAAGGGCAACCTGGTGTTCACCGGCACGCCTGAAGGCTTCCTGCAGGCCTTCAACGCCAAGACCGGCGAAAAGGTCTGGGAATTCCAGACCGGCTCCGGCGTGCTTGGCTCGCCCGTGACCTGGGAAATGGACGGCGAACAGTACGTCTCGGTGCTCTCCGGCTGGGGCGGCGCGGTACCGCTGTGGGGCGGCGAAGTGGCCAAGCGGGTGAAGGACTTCAACCAGGGCGGCATGCTCTGGACCTTCAAGCTGCCCAAGGATCTGGTAGCCAAGCACTAACCCCCGAACCCACCGCATAACCCCCTGTGGGAGCGGGCTTGCTCGCGAAAGCGGTGTGTCATTCAACAGGTTTTTTGGCTGACACGACGCCTTCGCGAGCAAGCCCGCTCCCACATTGGAATGTGTGAAACCTACGACCAAATAACGAGAGCCCCTCCTGCCAACGATGCATTCGTCTGGCGCGCGGGGCTCTCTAGTATCGGCGTATCGCCTGTCAGTACGACAGGCTCCGACCCAGACAGAGGCCCATCATGATCTACGCACAACCCGGAACCCCAGGCGCCGTCATTACCTTCAAGCCGCGCTACGGCAACTTCATCGGTGGCGAGTTTGTCGCCCCGATCAATGGCGAGTACTTCACCAACACCTCGCCGGTCAACGGTGAAGTGATCGCCGAGTTCCCGCGCTCCAGCGCCGCCGACATCGACAAGGCCCTGGACGCCGCCCATGCCGCTGCCGACGCCTGGGGCAAGACCTCGGCCCAGGACCGCTCCCTGGTGCTGCTGAAAATCGCCGACCGCATCGAGCAGAACCTTGAGGTCCTGGCCGTCACCGAAACCTGGGACAACGGCAAGGCCGTGCGCGAAACCATCAACGCCGACGTGCCGCTGGCGGCCGACCACTTCCGCTACTTTGCTGGCTGCATCCGCGCCCAGGAAGGCGGGGCTGCCGAGATCAATGAGCTGACCACGGCCTATCACTTCCATGAGCCCCTGGGCGTGGTCGGGCAGATCATTCCGTGGAACTTCCCGCTGCTGATGGCCGCCTGGAAACTCGCCCCGGCCCTGGCCGCCGGCAACTGCATCGTGCTCAAGCCTGCCGAACAAACGCCGCTGTCGATCATGGTCTTCGCCGAGCTGATCGCCGACCTGCTGCCGGCGGGCGTGTTGAACATCGTCCAGGGCTTCGGGCGCGAAGCCGGCGAGGCCCTGGCCACCAGCAAGCGCATCGCCAAGATCGCCTTCACCGGCTCGACCCCGGTGGGCGCGCACATCATGCATTGCGCCGCCGAGAACATCATCCCGAGTACCGTCGAACTGGGCGGCAAGTCGCCGAACATTTTCTTCGAAGACATCATGAACGCTGAACCTGCGTTCATCGAAAAAGCCGCCGAAGGCCTGGTGCTGGCGTTCTTCAACCAGGGCGAAGTCTGCACCTGCCCGTCTCGGGCACTGGTCCAGGAGTCGATCTACGAGCCGTTCATGGCCGAGGTGATGAAGAAGATCGTCAAGATCAAGCGCGGCAACCCGCTGGACACCGAGACCATGGTCGGCGCCCAGGCGTCCGAGCAGCAATACGACAAGATCCTCTCGTACCTGACCATTGCCCAGGAGGAGGGCGCCGAGCTGCTCACCGGTGGCGCGGCCGAACGTCTGGAGGGTGACCTGTCCAGCGGCTATTACATCCAGCCGACCCTGCTCAAGGGGCACAACAAGATGCGCGTGTTCCAGGAAGAAATCTTCGGCCCGGTGGTGGGCGTCACCACCTTCAAGGACGAAGCCGAAGCGCTGGCGATTGCCAACGACAGCGAGTTCGGCCTCGGCGCCGGCCTGTGGACCCGCGACATCAACCGGGCCTACCGCATGGGCCGGGCGATCAAGGCCGGGCGGGTGTGGACCAACTGCTACCACCTGTACCCGGCGCACGCGGCGTTCGGTGGCTACAAGAAGTCCGGCGTCGGCCGGGAAAACCACAAGATGATGCTCGACCACTATCAGCAGACCAAAAACCTGCTGGTGAGCTACGACATCAATCCGCTGGGGTTCTTCTAACTTCCCCTGGAACACCGCAAACCAAAATGTGGGAGCGGGCTTGCTCGCGAATACGGAGTGTCATTCAGCAGAGATGTTGACTGGCACACCGCTTTCGCGAGCAAGCCCGCTCCCACATGGGGTTTGTGTAATGCCAATGGCTGCGCACACCCCCTACCAAATCACCCCGCAAACTCCTTCGAAAGTAGCATTCGGGCACTCGGCGCCCCGTGCATTAATGGCTCTACCGGAATCACCCGGGCACAAGAAGAGGAATGACCCATGTGGACTAAACCCGCGTTTACCGATCTGCGCATTGGCTTCGAAGTGACGATGTATTTCGCCAACCGTTGATTGATCACCCGGCCAGCCGATGCGTTGGCCGGGCCTGCCTTCTGGAGCATCCTCCATGCACATCCGCGTTCTCGGTTCCGCCGCTGGCGGTGGTTTCCCGCAGTGGAACTGCAACTGCCGCCAGTGCGCCGGTGTGCGCAATGGCAGCCTGCGGGCCCAGCGCCGTACGCAGTCGTCGATTGCCCTGAGTGACGACGGTGTGGAGTGGGTGCTGTGCAATGCGTCACCGGACATTCGCGCGCAACTCGAGGGTTTTGCGCCGCTGCAACCGGCGCGCCGATTGCGTGACACTGCCATCGCCGGCGTCGTACTGCTCGACAGCCAGATCGACCATTGCACCGGTTTGCTCAGCCTGCGCGAAGGCTGTCCGCATGACGTTTGGTGCACCGCGCGTGTGCATCAGGACCTGAGCAGCGGTTTCCCGTTGTTCACCATGCTTGAGCACTGGAACGGCGGATTGCAATGGCAACCGGTCGGCCTCGATCGCCAGCCGTTCGGCATCCCGGCCTGCGAGCATTTGCAGTTTCGCGCGATTCCCCTGGTGAGCAACGCGCCGCCGTATTCACCCAATCGCGGCAACCCGCAACCGGGCGACACCATTGGCCTGTTCATAGAAGACCTGCGCAACGGCGCATCGCTGTTCTATGCACCGGGCCTTGGGCAGATCGACGATGAAGTGCTGGGCTGGATGCAGCGTGCCGATTGCCTGCTGCTGGACGGCACCCTGTGGCGGGACGACGAGATGCGTATCTGCGAAGTCGGCCAGAGTCTGGGCAGCGAAATGGGGCACCTCCCACAAAGCGGCCCCGGCGGGATGCTTGACGTGCTGGAGGGTTTCAATCGCCAGCGCAAGGTGCTGATCCATATCAACAACACCAATCCCATTCTCGATGAAGACTCGGCCGAGCGGGCTTTGCTGGAGCGGCGGGGGATCGAAGTGGCTTATGACGGCATGGATATCGTGCTGTAGCGACTGACGCCTTCGCGAGCAAGCCCGCTCCCACAATGGATCTGTTTCGATCAAAAAAATGTGTTCAACCCTGACCCCTGTGGGAGCGGGCTTGCTCGCGAAGAGGCCAGACCAGACACCGCAGCGCTTCCAGGAGTACCCCAATGACCGAGACCCCGATGTCCCCTACAGAATTCGAAGCCGCCCTGCGCGCCAAGGGCGCCTACTACCACATCCACCATCCCTTCCACCAAGCCATGTACGCCGGACGCGCCAGCCGCGAGCAGATCCAGGGCTGGGTCGCCAATCGCTTCTATTACCAGGTCAACATCCCCCTGAAAGACGCTGCCATCCTGGCCAACTGCCCGGACCGCGACGTGCGCCGGGAGTGGCTGCAACGGATTCTCGACCACGACGGCGTCCCCGGCAGCGAGGGCGGAATCGAAGCCTGGCTGCGCCTGGGCGAAGCCGTGGGCCTGGATCGCGAGCAGATCCTTTCCCAGGAACTGGTGCTGCCCGGGGTGCGTTTCGCGGTGGATGCCTATGTCAATTTCGCCCGTCGCGCCTGCTGGCAGGAAGCGGCCAGCAGTTCGCTGACCGAACTCTTTGCCCCGCAGATCCATCAATCGCGACTCGACGCCTGGCCGACCCATTACCCGTGGATCGACGTCGCCGGCTACGACTATTTCCGCACGCGCCTGAGTCAAGCGCGGCGCGATGTCGAGCATGGCTTGCGCATTACCCTGGCGCACTACGTGACGGCCGAGGGGCAACAACGCATGTTGGAGATCCTGCAATTCAAGCTCGATGTGCTGTGGAGCATGCTCGATGCCATGAGCATGGCCTACGAACTTGCACGCCCGCCTTATCACACGGTCACCGGCGACAACGTCTGGCACCGGGGGATCGCCCTGTGAGCCTGATCAATCGCCAGCAGTCACCGGCCTTGCGTCGTGGTTTTCGTCTGCAATGGGAGCCCCGTCAGGATTGCCACGTGCTGCTGTACCCCGAAGGCATGATCAAGCTCAACAGCAGCGCCGGGCAGATTCTTGACCTGGTGGATGGTCAGCGCAGCGTGGCGACGATCATTGATCGATTGAGCGCGAATTTCCCCGGCGTACCCGGGATCGACGAAGACGTGCTGGCGTTTCTGGAGGTGGCCCATGCGCAATTCTGGATCGAGTGAGACGCTGCCCGGACCGCCGCTGTGGCTGCTCGCCGAGCTGACTTACCGCTGTCCGTTGCAGTGCCCCTATTGCTCCAATCCGTTGGACTTTGCCAGGCACGGCGAGGAACTGAGCACAGAAGAATGGATTCGCGTATTCCGCGAAGCGCGGGACATGGGCGCCGCGCAATTGGGCTTTTCCGGTGGCGAGCCGCTGGTACGTCAGGACCTCGCCGAGTTGATCAAGGCCGCCCGGAACATGGGCTACTACACCAATTTGATCACTTCGGGCATCGGCTTGACCGAGCAGAAGGTGCGCGACTTCAAGGTGGCCGGGCTGGACCATATCCAGATCAGCTTCCAGGCCGCCGACGAAGCGGTGAACAACATGCTGGCCGGCTCGCGCAAGGCCTTTGCCCAGAAACTCGCCATGGCCCGTGCGGTGAAAGCCCAGGGCTATCCGATGGTGCTGAACTTCGTCACCCATCGGCACAACATCGACCGGATCGCGCAGATCATCGAGTTGTGCCTGGAGCTGGAAGCGGATTTCGTCGAATTGGCCACGTGCCAGTTCTATGGCTGGGCTGAACTCAACCGCGTCGGCCTGTTGCCCACACGGGAACAATTGCAGCGCGCCGAGCGCATCACCAACGAGTATCGCCAGCGGCTTGAGGCACAGGGCCATCCCTGCAAGCTGATCTTCGTCACCCCGGACTACTACGAGGAACGCCCCAAGACCTGCATGAACGGCTGGGCCAACCTGTTTCTCGACATCACCCCCGACGGCACGGCCTTGCCTTGCCACAGCGCCCGGCAGTTGCCGGTAGCGTTTCCCAACGTGCGCGAGCACAGCCTCTCGCACATCTGGAACGACTCGTTCGGCTTCAACCGTTTTCGCGGCGATGACTGGATGAAGGAGCCGTGCCGCTCCTGCGATGAAAAGCACAAGGACCTGGGCGGGTGTCGCTGCCAGGCTTTCATGCTGACTGGCGATGCCAGCAATGCCGACCCGGTGTGCAGCAAGTCGCCGCACCACGGCGTGATCCTCAAGGCCCGCGAAGAAGCCGAGGCGCCAGGGTTGGGGATCGAACACCTGACGCTGCGCAATGCGAAGACTTCACAGCTGATCTATCGCGGTTAGTCTGGCGACACAGATCCGTGTGGGAGCGGGCTTGCTCGCGAAAGCGGTGTGTCAGTCACCATCAATATTGACTGACAGGGCCTCTTCGCGAGCAAGCCCGCTCCCACAGGGGGGCCGCGGTGAATTCGAATCTGAGTACGCCCCAGCCTGCTACCCATTGGTCTGATTGCATTCGCAGCTGGATGGTTTAGTGTGGTTTCTACCTTCCAAAACAATAAAAACAGGCTTTCCAATGAGCCAGAGTCTCAACCAGCTGCGCAAGTTCGTTTCCCCTGAAATCATCTTCGGTGCCGGTAGCCGACACAGTGTCGGCAATTACGCCAAGACCTTTGGCGCACGCAAGGTGCTGGTGGTCAGCGATCCCGGCGTGATCGCCGCCGGCTGGGTCGCCGATGTCGAGGCCAGCCTGCAAGCGCTGGGCATCGAATACTGCCTGTACAGCGATGTCTCGCCCAACCCACGGGTCGAAGAGGTGATGCTCGGTGCCGAGATGTATCGGGAAAACCACTGCGACGTGATCGTCGCCGTCGGTGGTGGCAGCCCGATGGACTGCGGCAAAGGCATCGGCATCGTCGTCGCCCATGGCCGCAGCATTCTCGATTTCGAGGGCGTGGACACCATCCGCGTGCCCAGCCCGCCGCTGATCCTGATTCCGACCACCGCCGGCACCTCGGCCGATGTCTCGCAATTCGTGATCATTTCCAATCAGCAGGAGCGCATGAAGTTCTCCATCGTCAGCAAGGCCGTGGTGCCGGACGTTTCGCTGATCGACCCGGAAACCACCCTGAGCATGGACCCGTTCCTGTCGGCCTGTACCGGCATCGACGCGCTGGTGCATGCCATCGAAGCCTTCGTGTCCACCGGCCATGGGCCGTTGACCGACCCCCATGCGCTGGAAGCGATGCGCCTGATCAATGGCAACCTGGTGCAGATGATCGCCAACCCGACCGACATCGCCCTGCGCGAGAAGATCATGCTCGGCAGCATGCAGGCCGGGCTTGCGTTCTCCAACGCCATCCTGGGCGCCGTGCATGCCATGTCCCACAGCCTCGGCGGCTTTCTGGACCTGCCCCACGGCCTTTGCAACGCGGTGCTCGTCGAGCATGTGGTGGCCTTCAATTACAATTCGGCACCGGAGCGCTTCAAGGTGATCGCCGAGACCTTCGGCATCGACTGCCGAGGCCTGAATCACCGGCAGATCTGTGGGCGCCTGGTCGAACACCTGATCGCCCTCAAGCACGCCATCGGCTTTCACGAAACCCTCGGTTTGCATGGCGTCAGGACCTCGGACATTCCGTTCCTGTCGCAGCATGCGATGCATGATCCGTGCATCCTGACCAACCCGCGCGAATCCAGCCAGCGTGATGTCGAGGTCGTCTATGGCGAAGCCCTCTGACGAGCAACAACGCGCCCTGGCCGGGCTGCTGGGGCTGGGCAGCCATTCGGCGCGCAAGAGTCATTACCCGGAACTGGCCGCGCGCCTGGATGATCTGGAAGCCGAGCGTAACCGCTACAAGTGGCTGTTCGAAAACGCGGTGCACGGGATCTTCCAGGCCAGCCTGCACGATGGCATGCGTGCCGCCAACCCGGCGCTGGCACGCATGCTTGGCTATCAGGACCCGCAGGAGGTGCTGTTCTCCCTGACCGACCTGGCCGGCGCCCTGTTTGTCGACGGCGCGCAGGAGCTGGAAAACATCGGCGAGATCCTCAGGCACCAGCGCAGCCTGCACGGCTATGAAACCCGCTTGCGCCGCAAGGACGGCAGCCATCTCGATGTGTTGATGAACCTGCTGCTCAAACCTGGCCAGGAAGGGCTGGTGGAGGGGTTCGTTTCCGATATCACCGAGCGCAAACAGGCCCAGCAACGCCTGCAGCAACTCAATGACGAACTGGAGCTGCGCGTCGTCTCGCGCACCAATGAACTGCTCGAAGCCAACCGCAACCTTCAGCAGCAGATCATCCAGCGTAAACAGATCGCCAAGGCCTTGCGCGATGCCCGCGATGCCGCCGAGGCCGCCAATCACAGCAAGGACAAATACCTCGCCGCCGCCAGCCACGACCTGCTGCAACCGCTGAACGCCGCGCGGTTGCTGATTTCGACCTTGCGCGAACGCAAGTTGCCGGAAACCGAACAGGTGCTCGTGGAACGCACTCACCAGGCCTTGGAAGGGGCCGAAGATCTGCTGACGGACCTGCTCGACATTTCCCGGCTCGACCAGGCCGCGGTCAAGCCGGACATCGCGTCGTACCGCCTCGACGAACTGCTTGGGCCGCTGGTGTCGGAGTTCCAGTCCGTCGCCCAGGCGGCCGGCTTGAACCTGCGGGTGCGCATGGCCGATTACGCCATCAGCACCGACTTGCGCCTGATGACGCGAATCCTGCGCAACTTCCTCAGCAATGCCTGCCGCTACACCGATGAAGGCAGCATCCTGCTGGCGGTGAGGCGTCGGGGCGAGATGCTGCGCCTGGAGGTCTGGGACACCGGGCGTGGCATCGCCGCCGACCGGCTCGATTCGATCTTCCTCGAGTTCAACCAACTGGACGTCGGTCGCGCCGCCGACCGCAAGGGCGTGGGCCTGGGGCTGGCGATTGTCGAGCGCATCGCCAAGATCCTTGGCTATAAAGTCGGCGTGTACTCGTTGCCGGGGCGGGGTTCGATGTTCAGCATCGAGGTGCCGATATCCGACGAGGTTCCGTTGCCCGTGAGCCAGGCGGTACCACAACCGGGCACCGGCAATCCGCTGCCGGGCCGCCGTCTGCTGGTGATCGACAACGAAGTGAGCATTCTCGAAAGCATGGGCGCGTTGCTCGGGCAGTGGGGCTGCGACGTTCTGGTCGCCACCGATGAAGCGGCTGCACTGGCAGCGTTACGCGGACAGGCGCCGGAGCTGATTCTCGCGGACTATCACCTCGATCACGGGGTGGTCGGCTGTGATGTGGTGCGACATTTGCGCGAGCATTTCCACCAGGACATTCCCGCGGTGATCATTACCGCCGACCGCACCGACCAATGCCGGCGTGCGTTGCAGCGGCTCAACGCACCCTTGCTGAACAAACCGGTGAAGCCCGGCAAGTTGCGAGCGGTGTTGAGTCAACTGTTGGGAACCTCTGCCTGAAGCGGCCGATACTGCAGGCTGAAACCCAGTTCGGTGGATTGGCCCTGTTCCAGCAAACGCAACCCCGGCCGACCGGGCAGGTGGTGCGCGTTGACCGGATGGCTCACCGGTTCGATGCAGAAAAACTCCAGGCCCACGGGGCAGTACAGCAGGTAGTAATCGCTGCCGGTGGCCTGGCAGTCGAGCGTGTAACCAAGATCCGCTTGCTCGATCAGGCAGTGACCGTTCCATTCACAGAAGCCGTTGTCCACCAGCGATTCGGGCAATGCCTTCAGATGCTGGAAATCCCACTCGAGCGGCAATGCGCTGAGTTCTGTCGGCAGTTTTGCCCTGTCGCACAACCATACATGCCGGGCGGGTGCCTGTAGTCGAGTGTTCGCGGTGCGCGGCAGATACGGATGCAATCCCAGGCCATGCCACGCAGCGTGCTCGGCCAGGTGTGTGACGAGCAGTTCGATGCTCAGCTTGCCCGCGCTCAAATGGAAACGTTGCCGGGCGCGATAAGCGAAGGGGGTTGTGCCGTCGAGTTGCAGGACCACTTCATTTTCCGATCGGGAAACCACGTCCCACACCTGCTGCCAGGCGCTGCCGTGAATCGGCAGGGGATCGGTGAGGCTGTTGGGCGCCAGTGCCAGCCAGCCATCGGGGCAATCGAAACCGCCATCGGCGATGCGGTTGGACCAGGGGATCAAGGGAAAGCAGCCGAGTTTGCCGGGCAGGCCGGTGTTCAGGGCATGGGCATCACTGTGGCGCAACAAGGGTTGTCCGGTGCTGCGCACCGTCCAGTTGACGATGCTGGCGCCAAGCTCGGGGGCGAGGGTGAGGCGGGTGAATTCGTCTTCGAGTTCGATCAGTGTTAGCGACATGTTGACCTGCTGTGTGATTTTCAAGGCTTGCACCGTTCCCTGTGGCGAGGGAGCTTGCCCCCGTTGGGTCGCGAAGCGGCCCCTACGACTTTCAGGCATATCGAGGAGTTTATATTTACGTCTGCTGCGCAGCCTAACGGGGGCAAGCCCCCTCGCCACAAAAGCTCGCTCCCACAAGGGATTGGATTGTCAGCTGGAAATCATCGGCGGCAACGTGCCGAGCAGGGCCGCGACGGTCAGGGTTTTCTTGAGCAACATCGTGGGTACCTCAGGCAGTTTCCAAGTGCGCAGAGTTTAGCTTTACGACAGTGGCTGCACGAAGTTTCGTTTTCCCCTGTCGCCGCGATCCAGAGCGGATGCTAGTCTTGCTCAACGTTGTTGTCGGGGATCCGCATGGGCAATCACAAGATCGAGATTCGTCGCAGTAACGTCGAAAAAATCCTGCTGGGGGCGGAAAAAGTCTTCGCTGAAAAGGGCTTTGGCAGCACCGCCATGGCCGACATCGCCGCTGAAGTGCAGCTGCCGCGCTCCAACCTGCATTACTACTTCAGCACCAAGACCGAGTTGTACAGCGCCGTGCTGTTCGATTTGCTGGAAGTCTGGAAGCAGGACGCCCTGTGCTTCGAGATGTTCGATGACCCGCGTGTGGTGCTCAGCAGCTACATCCGCGCCAAGATGAACCATTCCCGCAGCCGGCCCTATGGCTCGAAAGTCTGGGCCAACGAAATCATCCATGGCGCGCCGACCCTCGGCGAAGCGCTGGATGCGAGCCTGTACGACTGGGCCAAGATGAAGGAAGCGAAAATCCGCCAGTGGGTGGACGACAAACGCATCCTGCCGGTGGAGCCCTCGAGCCTGCTGTACATGATCTGGGCCTCGACCCAGCACTACGCCGACTTCGATCACCAGGTGAATATTCTCAACGACCATCAGCCGCTGTCGGACATGCAGTTCGAGAAAGCGGTGCAGACGGTGACCAGTGTGATTTTGCGGGGGATCGGGTTGGAGCCTTGAAGATCTGTGGTGCGGCTGCGGGCCTCTTCGCGAGCAAGCCCGCTCCCACATTGGAATGCATTTCAAATGTGGGAGCGGGCTTGCTCGCGAAGGCGTCAGCTCAGGCGCCGCCGGCATCAAGGGCTGACGTGATACGGATTCCTCGGATCATGATTCCAGTCCAGGAACGGCTTGCCGGTCTCCACCGGCACCATCTCGATGCAGTCCTGCACAGGGCAGGTGATCTGGCACAGGTTGCAGCCCACGCACTCCTCATCGATCACTTGATACTTGTGAGTGCCATCCGCCTGCTTGAAGCTGGCCACGGCCTGGTGCGAGGTGTCTTCACAAGCGATATGGCAGCGACCGCAACCGATACAAGCCTCCTGATCGATTTTCGCGATCACCTGGTAGTTGATGTCCAGGTACTTCCAGTCCGTGGTGTTGCCCACCGCGCGGCCGGAAAATTCCGAAATGCTGGCATAGCCCTGACTGTCCATCCAGCGTGACAAGCCGTCCTTCATGTCTTCGACAATCCGGAAGCCATGCAGCATCGCCGCCGTGCAGACCTGCACCGAGCCACTGCCGAGCGCGATGAATTCCGCCGCATCGCGCCAGTTGCCAATGCCGCCGATCCCGCTGATCGGCAGGCCTTGGGTCTGCGGGTCGCGGGCGATTTCGGCGACCATGTTCAAGGCAATCGGCTTGACGGCCGAGCCGCAGTAACCGCCGTGGGTGCTTTGGCTGCCGACCATGGGATTGGCGACCATGCGTTCGAGGTTAACGCTGGTGATCGAGTTGATGGTGTTGATCAACGACACCGCATCGGCACCGCCTCGGTGGGCGGCGCGGGCGGCGACACGGATGTCGGTGATGTTCGGCGTGAGCTTGACGATCACCGGCAGCGAGCAATACGTTTTGCACCAGCGGGTGACCTGTTCCACGTATTCCGGCACCTGGCCGACCGCCGCGCCCATGCCGCGTTCCGGCATGCCGTGGGGGCAACCGAAGTTCAGCTCGATGCCGTCGGCGCCAGTGGCTTCCACCAGCGGCAGGATGTGTTTCCAGGACTCTTCGACGCAGGGCACCATCAAGGACACGATCAGCGCACGGTCCGGCCAGTCCTTTTTGACCTGGGTGATCTCCCGCAGGTTGATCTCCAGCGAGCGGTCGGTGATCAGCTCGATGTTGTTAAAGCCCAGCACCTCCCGGTTAGCCCCGAAGTGTGCCGAGTAGCGCGACGACACGTTCACCGCCGCCGGGTCTTCACCCAGGGTTTTCCAGACCACGCCGCCCCAGCCGGCCTCGAAGGCGCGGACCACGTTGTAGGCCTTGTCGGTCGGCGGCGCGGAGGCCAGCCAGAATGGATTGGGTGCTTTGATGCCGGCGAAGACAATCGACAGATCGGCCATTTACGCAGCCTCCACGTTGAGCATCAGTTGAGCGTTGATCGCCTCGGCGGCGCGCTTGCCATGCTGCACGGCTTGCACGGTAAGGTCCTGATCGAGACTGGTGCAGTCGCCGCCGGCATACACGCCGGGGATGCTGGTGCGCAGTTGTTCATCGACTTCGATGCGTTCGCCCTGACGCTTGAGTTCTCGGGCCAGCGGATCGCTGAGGGCGCTGCCGTCGAAGGTCTGGCCGATGGCCTTGAAGATCGCGTCGGCGGCCAGTTCGAAGGTTTCACCGGTGGTTTGCAGGCGGTCTTCCACCAGACGGGTGCGGGCGAAACGCATGCCGCGCACGCGGCCATGGTCATCGAGCAGCACTTCTTCGGGTTGAGCCCAGGTCATCAGCCGCACCTGATTGGCCTTGGCAATCTCCTGTTCGTGATGGGTGGCCCCCATGTCCTCGATGCCACGGCGGTACACCAGATTCACATCGTGGGCGCCGAGGCGGGCCATTTGCACCGCCATGTCGATGGCGGTGTTGCCTGCGCCGAGGACAATGCAGTGGTCGGCCAGGGGCAGTTGGCTCAGGTCATCGGCCTGGCGCAGTTCGCGGATGTAGTCTGTGGCGGCGAGCAGGCCGGGCGCGTCTTCGTGGGCCAGCCCTAGCTGTTTGCTGGCATTGAGCCCGAGGCCGAGGAACACCGCATCGAACTGTTGATGCAGTTCACTGAGGGTCAGGTTCTCTCCGAGTTTCTGCCCGTGGCGGATTTCGATGCCGCCAATCTCCAACAGGAACTCAAGCTCCTTTTGCGCGTAGTCATCCACCAGTTTGTATTTGGCGATTCCGTACTCGTTGAGGCCGCCAGCCTTTTCCCGCGCCTCGAAAATCACCACGTCATGCCCGTGCATGGCACTGCGGTGGGCGCAGGACAAACCGGCCGGACCGGCACCCACCACGGCGATGCGTTTGCCGGTGGCCGCGGCGCGGGGGAAGGGGTGTTCGCTGAAGTGCGCGTTGTCCACGGCATAGCGCTGCAACAGACCGATCATCACTGGCGCACATTCGTGGGCGTTGTTGCGCACGCAGGCTTGCTGGCAAAGAATCTCCGTCGGGCACACCCGGGCGCAACTGCCGCCGAGGATGTTGGCCGAGAGGATTTTCTGCGCGGCGCCTTGCACGTTGTCCTGCGCAATGTTGCGGATGAACGAGGGAATGTCGATCTCGCTCGGACAGGCATTCACGCAGGGGGCGTCGTAGCAATACAGGCAGCGCGAGGCTTCCAGGTGCGCCTGGCGCTCGTTGAGCGGCGGCGCCAGATCGGTGAAATGGCCGGCGAGGGCGGCCGCATTCTCAACGGGATGCGGGAGGTGGTCCAGGGTCTTGATCACGGTTTTGGCCTCACGGTTATTTGAGGTGCTGCCTCTGAATGGGCATTGTTTTTCGTTGTCTGTACCGGCCTCTTCGCGAGCAAGCCCGCTCCCACATTTGGAACGCGTTCCCCTGTGGGAGCGGGCTTGCTCGCGAAGGCCGTAGGCCTCGATTTCAGCGTTTCACGGCAACCGGCTTGTGCTGCTCCGCCCGCTTGCTCAGCAAATCAAACACCGCCGGATACGCTGGTCGTTCGATGTAGCGCCCGGCCCCGCGTTCGGCCCGCAGGTCGCCGTCGGCCCAGACCACGCGGCCCTGGCTGATGGTGTGGCTGGGCACGCCGCGCACGGTCTTGCCTTCGAAGATGTTGAAGTCCACCTGCTGATGGTGGGTCTTGGCGGAAATGGTCCGCGTGCCTTGCGGGTCCCACAGCACCAGGTCGGCATCGGCACCCACGCGAATCGCGCCTTTGCGTGGGTAGAGGTTGAAGATCTTCGCCGTGTTGGTGGACGTCAGCGCGACGAATTGCTGCATCGAAAAGCGTCCGCTGTTCACGCCTTCATCCCACAACACCGCCATGCGGTCTTCGATACCGGCGGTGCCGTTGGGGATCTTGCTGAAGTCGTCGCGGCCAGCGGCTTTTTGCTCGGCGCAGAAGCAGCAGTGGTCGGTGGCGGTGGTGTGCAGGTTGCCCGATTGCAGGCCATGCCAGAGCGCTTCCTGATGGCCGCGGGGGCGGAACGGCGGGCTCATCACGTAACCGGCGGCGGTTTGCCAGTCCGGATCGCGGTAGACGCTGTCGTCCAGCAGCAGGTGCCCGGCCAGTACTTCGCCGTAGACCGGCTGGCCCTTGCCCCGGGCGTAGGTGATTTCGTCCAGGGCTTCCTTGGTCGAGACGTGAACCAGGTACAGTGGCGTGCCCAGGGTTTCGGCGATGCGGATCGCCCGGCTCGCGGCCTCGCCCTCAACCTGTGAAGGCCGCGACAGCGGATGCGCTTCCGGTCCGGTGATGCCCTGGGCCATCAGCTTGCGTTGCAGGTGATACACCAGTTCACCGTTTTCCGCGTGAACGGTCGGCACCGCGCCCAGTTCCAGGCAGCGTTCGAAACTCGCCACCAGGGTGTCATCGGCGGCCATGATCGCGTTCTTGTAGGCCATGAAATGCTTGAAGCTGTTGACGCCGTGCTGGCTGACCAGTTCGGCCATTTCTTCGCGGACCTGTTCGCTCCACCAGGTGATGGCGACGTGAAAGCCATAGTCCGACGCCGACTTCTCGGCCCAGCCGCGCCACTGATGGAAGGCTTCGAGCAAGGATTGCTGCGGGTTGGGAATCACGAAGTCGATGATCGACGTGGTGCCGCCGGCCAGTCCGGCCGCCGTGCCGCTGTAGAAGTCTTCGCTGGCCACGGTGCCCATGAAGGGCAGTTGCATGTGGGTGTGCGGGTCGATGCCGCCGGGCATCAGGTATTGGCCGCTGCCGTCGAGCACTTCGGCGCCTGCAGGTACATCGAGATTTTCGCCGATGGCCTTGATCACGCCGTCTGCGCAATACACATCGGCGCGATAACTTTCATCATGGGTAACAAGGGTGGCGCCACGGATCAACAGAGACATTCCGAGTTCCTCGCAGGCAATGACCGGTTTATGCCGGTTCTAGATGTTCTATATAAAAACAGCCCGGTCAGATTTATTCCTGTCAGTGCTGTCAGGATTAAACGCTAGCTGCAGTTATCCGAATCGGCAAGAATATTTTTTATAAGCTTATGCAGTTATTAACTAATTGATATTAAAAGATTAATTACAAGAATCACCAAAATGGTGAAGCCGTTCACCATTTTGACGCACTTGACAGGATCGAAAAATAGTCAAGATTTCTTATGTGAAATCAGCTGTTTGAGTATGGTCTATGGTTGATGCGCAGCCATTGAAAAAAAGATCAACGCACCAGATTGAGTCCTGACTGTCAGGACAACTTGTCTGGCATTCGGCCTGAGTGGCATGACATGCAACTGAGGACTGCATCGTTGACTGCATAAAACTGATAAACATCAGTTGCTTACAGAGTGTTTATGGAACTGCCCGATGCGTAAGCGGGGCACCCGGCACGTTTATTGATGCCGCCAGCCCCCGATGAGCAAAAAATAATTCAAAGAACAGTGGAGCGGCCATGCAACAGATCAGATCGCAAGTGACCGAGCGCGACGGCTTGTTCGAGCTTGAAGCCGGCAGCGATGTCCTCGACAGTCCCCGTTACAACCACGACATTGCACCGACCAAGGTGCGCGAACGCACCTGGAACAAATGGCACATCACGGCGCTGTGGGTAGGCATGGCGATCTGCGTGCCGACCTACACCCTTGGTGGCGTGCTGACCGCGTACTTCGGCCTGACCGTCGGTGAAGCGCTGCTGGCGATTCTGTTTGCCAACATCATCGTGCTGATTCCCCTGACGCTTAACGCCTTTCCCGGCACCAAGTACGGTATTCCCTTTCCGGTGTTGCTGCGCTCGTCCTTCGGCGTGCTCGGCTCCAACATTCCGTGCCTGATCCGCGCCCTGGTGGCGTGTGGCTGGTTCGGCATCCAGACCATGTTCGGCGGGCTGGCGATTCACCTGTTCCTCGGCTCGGTGTTCGAGGGCTGGAAGTCCCTGGGCGGCACCGGTGAGGTCATCGGCTTCATGGTGTTCTGGGCGCTGAACCTGTGGGTGGTGATTCGCGGTGCCGAGTCGATCAAATGGCTGGAAACGCTCTCGGCACCGCTGTTGGTGCTGGTGGGAGTTGGGTTGTTGGTGTGGGCCATGCCCAACGTGTCGATGACCGAGTTGCTGGCGATCCCGGCCAAGCGCCCCGAAGGCGCGGGCGTGGCCAGTTACTTCGCGGCCGGGCTGACCGCGATGGTCGGGTTCTGGGCCACGCTGTCGCTGAACATCCCCGACTTCAGCCGCTACGCGAAAAGCCAGAAGGACCAGATCGTCGGGCAGATCATCGGCTTGCCGCTGACCATGTTCCTGTTTGCCTCCCTGGGCGTGGTGATGACCGCCGCCTCGGTGAAGCTGGTGGGGGTGACGGTGTCCGACCCGGTGACCCTGATCGGCCATATCCAGAGTCCGGTCTGGGTGGCGCTGGCCATGGCGCTGATCATCATCGCCACGCTGTCGACCAACACCGCGGCCAACATCGTGTCGCCCACCAACGATTTCCAGAACATCGCACCCAAGGCGATCAACCGGACCAAAGCGGTAATCCTCACCGGGCTGGTCGGACTTGCGCTGATGGCCCATGAACTGCTGAAAAAGCTCGGCCTGATCGTTTCCGATCTCAGCCTGGAAACGGTCTATTCCAACTGGTTGCTCGGCTATTCCAGCCTGCTGGGGCCGATCGCCGGGATCATGGTGGTGGACTATTTCCTGATCAAGAAGCAGCAACTGGACCTCGCCGGCCTGTATCGCGATGACGTGTATCCGGCGTGGAACTGGAGCGGGTTCATCGCGTTTGGTGTGCCGGTGGTGCTGACGCTGCTGTCCCTGGGCAGCGATGCGTTCAGCTGGTTCTACAGCTATGGCTGGTTCACTGGCTCGGCGCTGGGTGGGGTTATTTATTACGGGTTGAGTGTGATGCGGCCCAACCCATCTGTAGCGAAATCTGCGGTGTGATGACTGGCCTCTTCGCGAGCAAGCCCGCTCCCACAGGGGGAATGCATTCCAAAGGTGGGAGCGGGCTTGCTCGCGAAGAGGGCCTCAAACACACCAAAAAATGCTTGAGAGAAACCGATAAGAACAGCCTGAGGAGATCATCATGAACGCGGCCGTAGACGTTCTGCAGTCCAGCCATCAGCACATCAACCGCGACCGCCTGTGGCAATCGCTCATGGAACTGGCCAGGCTCGGCGCCACGGTCAAGGGCGGCGTGTGTCGCCTGGCCCTGACCGATCTGGATCGCCAGGCCCGGGACATCTTCGTCAAATGGTGTACCGATGCCGGCTGCACCGTCAGCATCGACGCCGTCGGCAACATCTTCGCCCGTCGTCCCGGGCGCAATCCCGATCTGCCACCGGTGATGACCGGCAGCCACATCGACACCCAGCCTACCGGCGGCAAGTTCGATGGCTGCTTCGGTGTGCTGGCCGGCGTCGAAGTGCTGCGTACCCTCAACGACCTCAACATCGAAACCGAAGCGCCGCTGGAAGTGGTGGTCTGGACCAACGAAGAAGGCTCGCGCTTCGCCCCGTGCATGATGGGTTCCGGCGTGTTCGCGGAAAAATTCACCCTCGAGGAAACCCTGGCCAAGGTCGATGCCGAGGGCGTGACGGTGGGGCAGGCACTGAATGCCATTGGTTACGCCGGGCCGCGCAAAGTCAGCGGCCACAAAGTCGGCGCCTACTTTGAAGCTCACATCGAGCAAGGCCCGATACTGGAAGACGAACGCAAGACCATAGGCGTGGTCATGGGCGCCCTCGGGCAGAAATGGTTTGACCTCAAGCTGCGCGGCGTCGAAGCCCACGCCGGCCCGACCCCGATGCACCTGCGCAAGGACGCCCTGGTCGGTGCCGCGGTGATCGTCGGTGCGCTCAACCGCGCCGCCCTCAGCCATCAACCCCATGCCTGCGGCACCGTCGGCTGCCTGCAAGCCTATCCCGGCTCACGCAACGTCATCCCTGGCGAAGTGCGCATGACCCTGGACTTCCGGCACCTGGAGCCGGCGCGCCTGGACTCGATGATTGCCGAAGTGCGTGAAGTCATCGAAACCACCTGCGACGAACACGGCCTGACCTTCGAACTCACGCCAACGGCCGACTTCCCACCGCTGTACTTCGACAAGGGCTGCGTCGAAGCGGTACGCGGCGCCGCCCAAAGCCTGGGCCTGTCGCACATGGACATTGTCAGCGGCGCGGGCCACGACGCGATCTTCCTCGCCGAACTCGGCCCGGCCGGGATGATCTTCGTGCCCTGCGAAGGCGGCATCAGCCACAACGAAATCGAAAACGCCGCGCCGGATGACCTGGCGGCCGGGTGTGCGGTGCTGTTGCGGGCAATGCTGGCGGCTTCGGCGGCACTTGCGAAGGGAGAGTTGGCTGCTTGAACCGAGTGACGTGCGCTGAATGAATCAGCGCACGTCACAAACCCCAACCCTCAATCGTCATCCTGTTGAATCCCTCAATCAGTGGAGCAACACGATGTCGTCCAACACCCAAGCGGTCAACCTGCTGCAATCGATTCCACAGGTTTTCGAAAGCCTGACCCAGGTCCATGTCGCGCTCGATCAGCATGATCTTGATCCAGACCTCAAGCACTTGATCCACTTGCGCGCCTCGCAGATCAACCAATGCGGTCTCTGCGTGAAGATGCACACCCGCGAAGCCCGGGAAGCCAATGAAACCAACGAGCGTCTGGATCGCCTGATCGTCTGGCGTCACGTCAGTGATTTCAGCGCTGCGGAGCGCGCTGCGCTGGCGTGGACCGAAGCCTTGACGATATTGGATGAAAAAACCGATTACGCCAGCCTGCGCGGTGAACTGAGGGCGTATTTCAATGACGAACAGATCGGCGCCTTGACGGCCGAGATCGGCATGATCAACCTGTGGAACCGCTTGCAGGTGTCGAGGCACTGATTGATGAACTGCGCTGAAAACGCCGCCACTGTGTTCGAGCAGCGCCGGCCCTTTTTGCTTGGTCTGGCCTATCGCATTCTCGGTTCGCGCGTCGAAGCCGAGGATGCGGTGCAAGAGTTGTTCATCAAGTGGCTGGAGGCCGACCGGGCCTCCATCGCCACGCCGGCCGCCTGGCTTACCACCGCCTGCACCCGCCATTGCATTGACCTGCTACGGTCGGCGCACAAGTCCCGGGTAGATTACATCGGTACCTGGCTGCCGGAGCCGATCCACACGGCGCATCAGGACTCACCCGAGCACATGCATGAACTGGCTTCGTCGCTGTCCACCGCGTTCGTGTTGTTGCTGGAGCGGCTGACACCCAAGGAGCGTGCCGCGTACCTGCTGTACGAAATCTTCGACATGGATTACCCGCAGGTTGCCGATGCGGTCGGGGTGCAGGAAGCCGCTTGCCGCAAACTGGTGTCTCGGGCCAAGGCGAGTCTTGGCAGTGCCCAGGCCCGCTATCAACCGGAACCTGCTCGCCAAAACCAGTTGCTCAGTGCCTTCCACAACGCCATCACCAGTGGTTCCACGGCGAACTTGAGCGTGATACTGAGCGAAGACGTCGAACTCTGCGCCGACAGCGGCGGCAAGGCTTCGGCGATCCGTGAAACGCTGTTTGGCATCGAAAGCGTGCTGGATTTCATTGGCCAGTCGTTGCACGCCTATTGGCAAACCTGTGAATGGCTGCCCGTTGAAATCAATGGGGCCCGAGGCGCCATCATCAAGGCCGACGGTGTTATCACCGCGTCGATGACGTTTGCTTTCGATGAAACCGGGCGGGTGAATCGGGTTTTCATCATGCGTAATCCGGACAAGTTGGCGGGGCTTGACGCGTCCTTTAACGTGCAATAGTCAAAGGACCACCGGCCCTCCAGGCTTTTCGCTGACCAACTCCACCGCTTTCGCGAGCAAGCCCGCTGCCCCAAGGTTCGTTGCACTAACCAAAACTCCGGCGGTCGTATTCTTCACAGGGGCACCATACTTGTGGAGTCGAAATGAGCCAGCACGTCCTGACCTCGGAGACCAATCGTCGCCAGTTGCAGCAAATCATCGCCGGCTTGTCCGACGGGGTGATTCTGCTCGATCCCGACCAGAGCATCCTGTGGGCCAACGAGGCGGCGCTGGCCATGCACGGTGCCTCGCAGATCAGCGACCTGGGCAGCAACGCCAAGGCCTATGTCAAACGCTTCGCCTTGCGTTATCGCAACAATCACCTCGTGCCGGCCGACAGCTACCCGATCAGTCGGGTGGCCCGTGGCGAGACGTTCAGCGATGTGCTGGTGGAGGTGACATCGGCGGGGAACGAAGCGCGCACCTGGGTCCATCGCGTGCGCAGCCTGGTATTGGTTGACGGCCGTGGCAAGCCGGAATCGCTGGTCTTGATCATGGACGATGTCACCGACCGGGCCAGCACTGGGCAACTAACCGCCCGTGAGCGCGATGTACTGGGTCTGATCTGCGAAGGCCTGGCCGACAAGGACATCGCCGCGCGCCTGAAACTGGCACCGAACACAGTGCGCAACCATGTGGCGACGGTGTACTCCAAGCTCAATGTGCACAGCCGCAGCGAGGCGATTGTCTGGGCGCGGGAGCGGGGGACTGTTCTCTGGTGAATCCCGGTCGAAGGGGCAGGGTTAACCTACAAACGCACTATCGGTCACCGCATTGACCGAAGAACTGCGTTACGAACTGGACAGCAATTCCTTGCGGCGCCCTGATTCGGTGATGTAAGAAGTGTCAGCTTTTACGGGTGCTGGCTACGGATTGGGCTATAAGTGATTCGCAGATATTTATTTTTTTGACAGGTGCATGGATTTTGCGCGCCGGTTTTGTTGTCACAAAAATGTGTCTATCACTTATCGCGGGTCAACCTATGAAAACTCTTGGGAAACGCGTTATCTCACCCTTGTCGCTGGCATTCTGCGTGGCGATCCTCGGCGGCTGTGCCAGTCCGCCACCCCCTCCAGCGGTCACTCCACCCCCTCCTGAACGCACCTGCCAGGCCATGGATAAAACCGATGTCCTGGGCGATGTACGGGCTGAAGACGGGCAGGTGACCCGAGTCACCACCACGACTCGTTGCGTCACGCAGTAAATCCGGGTTTCACTCTGTGGGAGCGAGCTTGCTCGCGATAGCGGGGTATCGGTCAATATCGATGTTGAACCTGATAACGCCATCGCGAGCAAGCTCGCTCCCACAGGGACTTGTGCTGTTCAGACGATCAGGACAGGAAGCCGCCATCCACATTCAGCGAAACGCCGGTGGTGTAGCTGGAAGCATCGCTGGCCAGGTACAACACTGCGCCGGCCATTTCGCTTGGGTCAGCCACGCGCTTGAGCGGGATCTGTTGCAAAGCGGTGTTCAGGATAGCTTCGTTTTTCACCAGTGCCGAGGCGAACTTGGTGTCGGTCAGACCCGGCAGCAAGGCATTGCAGCGAATCCCGAATTGCGCACATTCCTTGGCGAAGACTTTGGTCATGTTGATCACCGCCGCCTTGGTCACCGAGTAGATGCCCTGGAAGATACCCGGTGAAACACCGTTGATCGACGCCACGTTGATGATGCTGCCGCCGCCGTTTTCGCGCATCAGCTTGCCGGCTTCGACCGACATGAAGAAGTAGCCGCGGATGTTCACATCGACGGTTTTCTGGAAGGCGCTGAGGTCGGTGTCCAGCACGTTGCAGAACTGCGGGTTGGTCGCGGCGTTGTTGACCAGGATGTCCAGGCGCCCGAACTGTTCCTTGATGCCGGCGAAGACCTGGCTGATCTGTTCCATCTCGCCGATGTGGCAGGCAATGGCGGTGGCCTTGCCGCCGGCGGCGATGATGGCGTCGGCGACGTGCTGGCAGCCTTCAAGCTTGCGGCTCGACACGATCACATGGGCGCCTTGCTGGGCCAGTAGTTTGGCGATGGCTTCACCGATGCCACGGCTGGCGCCGGAGACGAAAGCGATCTTGCCGTCGAGGTCGAACAACTGAGTCTTGGACATGGGATTCCCTTATGAAAAGTCTTGTTATCGAGTCAAATGCCGTGTTGCGGCTAATGCTGTTCAGTTGAGGCCGGTCAGTGCGCGTTGTCGTTCACGATCTTCGCGAGCGGGCTCGCTCCTACAGGGATCGCATACGGTCAGAGGCTGGATTTCGAAATGACCTGCAAGCTCATCTGCTCTAGCAGCTTGTTCATGTGAATGAACTGCGCGAAGCGTTTGTCCTGGGTCTGGCCATGGTAGAAGCGGTAGTAGATCTGCTGCACGATGCCAGCCAGGCGGAACAGGCCGTAGGTGTAGTAGAAGTCGAAATTGTCGATGAGTATGCCCGAGCGTTCGGCATAGTAATCGACGAACTCGCGGCGGGTGAGCATGCCCGGCGCGTGGCTCGGCTGGCGGCGCATCATCTGCACCGGCGCCGGATCATCGGCTTCGATCCAGTAGGCGAGGGTGTTGCCCAGGTCCATCAGCGGATCGCCCAGGGTGGTCAGTTCCCAGTCGAGCACGCCGATGATCTGCATCGGGTTGTTCGGGTCGAGGATCACGTTGTCGAAGCGGTAGTCGTTGTGCACGATGCTGGAGGTCGGATGGTCGGCCGGCATCTTGTCGTTGAGCCAGGCCTTGACCGCTTCCCATTGTGGCGCATCGGGGGTCAGGGCCTTTTCGTAGCGATCGCTCCAGCCTTTGATTTGTCGCGCCACGTAGCCTTCGGGTTTACCCAGGTCACCCAGGCCGTAGGCGTTGTAGTCGACGCGATGCAGTTCCACGAACTTGTCGATGAAACTCTTGCACAGGGCTTCGGTTTTCGCCGAATCCAGGCCCAGCTCCGGCGGCAGGTCCGAGCGCAGGATGATGCCGTTGACCCGTTCCATGACATAGAACTCGGCACCGATCACCGATTCGTCGGTGCAGTGCACGTAGGCTTTCGGGCAGTACGGAAAACCGTCGCGCAGTTGATTGAGGATGCGGAATTCACGGCCCATGTCGTGGGCCGACTTGGCCTTGTGGCCGAAGGGCGGGCGACGCAGGACGAATTCCTGTTCGGGGTATTCCAGCAAGTAAGTGAGGTTTGAAGCGCCGCCCGGAAACTGGCTGATCCGTGGCAAGCCGCTGAGCCCCGGAATATGGGCCTTGAGGTACGGATCGATCAGGCCGGCATCGAGCTCTTCGCCGGTGCGGGTACGGGTGGACTGGTCAGTAAGCGCCATGCTTATCCCTTCTGCTTATTCTGGAGGCCTGAAACTATTGGCTAATCTAATGCGCACACTGCACACCTACAACCGCGAACGGCTCTTATAGGTGAGCGTGTTGCCGGCCAATCATTGTTTTTGATACAGCTGTTTGAATCGCCATCAATGGGCGAGCCGGCTCTCGGCCGACGGCAGTTCGATCGGCGTGAGCACCGGTTGGCCGGAGAAAAACGCCACGAGGTTCTTGCCCACCATTTCGACGGTGCCCTGGGTGGCTTCCGGGGACAGCCCGGCGACATGGGGGGTGAGGATCACGTTGCTCAGGGTCTTGAGTGCATCCGGCACCTTCGGTTCGGCGTCGAACACGTCGAGTGCGGCGCCGGCGATCCGGCGTTGTTCAAGTGCGCTGATCAGGTCGGTGGTGACGATCACGCTGGCGCGGGCGATGTTGACGATGAACCCGTTGGGACCCAGGGCATCGAGGACCGCTTTGTTGATCAGGTGTCTGGTCCCGAGACCACCTGGGGTCGCGACGATCAAAAAGTCCGAAGCACGGGCCAGTTCAGTGGGGGTGGAGCAGAAGGTGTAGGGCACATCGCTTCGATGCTGGCGATTGTGGTAACTCACCGCCATGTCGAAGCCATTGGCCGCGCGTTTGGCGATGGCCATGCCGACGGCGCCGAGGCCGAGGATGCCCAGGCGTTTGCCAGCGAGGGAAGGGCGCATGATCTTCGGCCACTCACCGCGCCGAACGGCGGCATCACAGCGGGGTATGTCGCGCACCAGCGACAGCAGCAGCGCCATCGCATGGTCGGCGACGGACGAGGCGTTGACCCCGGCGCCATTGGTGACGGTGATGCCCCGGTTGGCGGCGGCCAGCAGGTCGACGTGTTCATAGCCGGCGCCGATCACGCAAATGATCTTGAGGCTGGGCAGGGCGGCGATTTCATCGGCATACAGCCCCAACGGGCCACGGGTGAGGACGGCGTCGATCTGCCCGGCGTGGTGGGCAATGGCTTCGGCGCGCTCGGCGGGCGTCGGGGCCAGGATCAGGTGAAAGCCCTGATGTTCGAGGATTGGCAGGTACTCATTGATGGTTTCAACCAGTACCAGAACGGTTACAGGCATGCTTGGCTCCCTGTGGGCATCGAAAAATCGGCTCGAACGTCACTTGAGATTGCTGATTTCAGGGCGGCTTGGCAACCACCAGCGATCGCAGTCCGTGGCAGCTCCTGCGCCATTGTGGACACTGCGCTGAGTGTAGGAGCCGGTAATGCCTGCGATCTTTTATTGCGTGGGGGCGGGCGATTTACTTCGACGGCGTGAGGGCAGCCCGGGCAGCCTCGAGAATTTCATCCGATAGCGGGTCGCCTCGGGTGGCCCGGGACAGCATCAGCGCACCGAACATCAGCGAATACTGCACCAGCGCCTGCTGCCGTTTGCCGGCTTCGTCCTCTGCGTCCAGCAGCGAGCCAAGGGAATCGAGCAGGTTGTTCAGGCCTTGCAGATAGGTTTGGCGCAGTTCGCTCTCGGCGGCCTCATGGCACATGTCCCCGGCAAAGGCCACCACCGGGCAGCTGTCGCCAGGATTGTCCCGGCTTTCGTTGGACAGGTAGGTTTCGACCACGGCACGGCGGGCGGCGTCCTTGCCGTCATGCTCGGCCACTCGCCCTAGCCAGCGTTGCGCGGCCTGCTCGAAAGCCCGGCCGCTGGCCTCTTGCGCCAGGGCTTCCCTGGATTCGAAGTGTCCGTAGAAACCGCCGTGGGTCAGGCCCGCGGCGGCCATCACATCGACCACACTGATCCCGTGCAAGCCGCGTTCACGAAACAGCCGGGTGGCGGCATCGACGATGGTCTCGCGGTTGAGGTCGGCTTGTTTGCGGGAAACTCGGGGCATGGGGCATTCTCGGTTTGCAGGTGGACTATCAGAGGGCGTATTGGGCAATCCCGTTGCCGAACGACCAGTTCTCTTTTTTCACTTCCACCAGATTGATGAAAACGTCCTCCAGGCGCACCGCCAGCTCTGCGTTAAGGCTTTCGACGATGGTTTTGTAGAGGTTTTTTTTCTGCTCCAGGGTTCGCCCTTCGTTGAGGGTGATCTGGATGACGACCAGGTTATCGGTGCGGTTGATGCCCAGATACTCGGGATCAAAGATGAAATGCTGCTCGTCGTGTTCGGCCAGGATCTGGAAGTTGTCGTGTTCAGGCACGCCAATGGTCTGGCGCATGGCGGCATAGATCAGTTGCCCGATGCGTCTGGCGTGGGTGGGGTCCCGGTGTTTTTGGATGTCGACGCGAACCAGTGGCATGGGCAGACTCCAGAAGGAATGCAGGTCGGTTAAAAATACATGATGGTGAACCTTTATCAAGCGGTGGATGCTGTCTGGCGATGAAACGTAGCCTCGAAAACAATGCAATTCCTTGTGGGAGCGAGCTTGCTCGCGATAGCGGTGTGTCTGGCAAGTGGTTGTTGGATGTGCCGAAGCCATCGCGAGCAAGCTCGCTCCCACAGGGGACTTTCGTCTATCTGGTACCACCGTTCCTCACCTAAGTCTTTGCTTCTGCTCACTAATCCTCCAGAATCGCGCCCCTGTTTCGGCCGGGCGCCGCCTGTCGGGTATTCCGACGCGTCCTGGCCGGGTGGCAAGTGACCGGAATGTGGAGATCCCACCGGATGAATGATCAGGCCAATAGCGTTAACGAACGCTATGTAGACGCGACACCCGCGACGCTTACAAGCTGGAATCGCCAAGACACCACCTGGATGCTGGGCCTGTTTGGCACGGCGATTGGTGCCGGAACCCTGTTTTTGCCGATCAACGCAGGCCTGGGCGGTTTCTGGCCGCTGCTGATCCTGGCGTTGCTGGCGTTTCCGATGACGTTCTACGCACACCGCGGGCTGACCCGTTTCGTGTTGTCCGGGCGCGAAGGCGCCGACATCACTGAAGTGGTGGAAGAACATTTCGGCATCAAGGCCGGCGCGCTGATCACACTGTTGTACTTCTTCGCGATCTTCCCGATCCTGCTGATATACAGCGTGGCGCTGACCAACACCGTGGGCAGTTTCCTTGAGCATCAATTGCACATCACGCCGCCACCGCGCGCCGTGTTGTCGCTGGTGCTGATCCTTGGCCTGCTGGCCGTGGTGCGCTGCGGCGAGCAAATGATCGTCAAGGCCATGAGCCTGATGGTTTACCCGTTCATCGTCGCGCTGCTGTTTCTGGCGGTGTACCTGATTCCGCATTGGAACGGCGGCATTCTCGCCACCGCGAGCCAAGTGCCTGCGCCGTCGGCGCTGCTGCACATCTTGTGGCTGGCGATTCCGGTGATGGTGTTCTCGTTCAACCACTCGCCGATCATCTCGGCGTTTGCGGTCGACCAGAAGCGTCGTTATGGCGAACACGCCGAGGAACGCAGCTCGCAGATCCTGTCCCGTGCCCATCTGTTGATGGTAGTGATGGTGCTGTTCTTCGTCTTCAGTTGCGTGCTGACCCTGTCGCCAGCGCAACTGGCTGAAGCCAAGGCGCAGAACCTGTCGATCCTGTCGTACCTGGCCAACCACTTCAGCAATCCGACCATTGCTTTCGCGGCGCCGTTGATTGCCTTCGTGGCCATTTCCAAGTCGTTCCTGGGGCACTACATCGGCGCCAGCGAAGGTCTCAAGGGCCTGATCGTCAAGAGCGGCAAGCGTCCGTCCGCCAAGGCCCTGGACCGTATGACCGCCGCGTTCATGCTGGTGGTGTGCTGGATCGTCGCTACGCTGAACCCGAGCATCCTGGGCATGATCGAAACCCTCGGTGGCCCGGTGATCGCGGCGATCCTGTTCCTGATGCCGATGTACGCCATCCGCAAGGTGCCGGCGATGGCACGCTATCGCGGTCAGGCGTCCAATGTCTTCGTGACGGCGGTGGGCCTGGTGGCGATTTCGGCGTTGGTCTATTCGCTGAGTGCGTGATTGCTGTTTGATTTGATGAGTGAATGACGGCTGATCCGGTTTTCGGGTTGGCCGTTTTTTTTTGGGGGCTCGGGGGTATTCGGTCTGCCGCAGTCGGCTGTAGGAGCGAGCCTGCTCGCGAAAAACGCCGGGACACCGCGGGCATTCAGACAGCCTGCGTTATCGTTGACGACCATCGCGAGCAGGCTCGCTCCTACAGAGGTTCGGGGACCTCAGTCAGAGCCAGGTCGGCTCGCGGAACAAATAGCAGCCATTACTCCAGAAGCGGATATACACACAAAAAACAGCCATAAAAAAACGCCGCTCATCTCACGATGGGCGGCGTTTTTCATTGCGTTGCAACGTTAGGCTTGAACGACCGGGATGTTGGCGTTCGCAGCGGCCTCACGGAACTCGGCGATCTGGTCGAAGGACAGGTAGCGGTAGACATCGGCCGCCATGCTGTCGATCTTGCCAGCGTATTCCATGTACTCCTCGACGGTCGGCAGGCGACCCAGGATGGAAGCCACGGACGCCAGTTCGGCCGAAGCCAGGTAGACGTTCGCGCCGTCACCCAGACGGTTCGGGAAGTTACGGGTCGAAGTCGACACTACAGTCGAGTTCGGCTCTACACGTGCCTGGTTACCCATGCACAGCGAGCAGCCTGGCATTTCCATGCGAGCGCCGGCCTTGCCGTAGATGCCGTAGTAGCCTTCTTCGGTCAGCTGGTGAGCGTCCATCTTGGTCGGCGGCGACAGCCACAGACGGGTTGGCAGCTGACCCTTGACCTGTTCCAGCAACTTGCCGGCGGCGCGGAAGTGGCCGATGTTGGTCATGCAGGAACCGATGAACACTTCGTCGATCTTCTCGCCAGCAACGCTGGAGAGCAGGCGAGCGTCGTCCGGGTCGTTCGGCGCGCAGAGCACAGGCTCCTTGATGTCGGCCAGGTCGATCTCGATGACTTCGGCGTATTCGGCGTCTTTGTCCGCTTCCAGCAGCTCAGGGTTGGCCAGCCAGGCTTCCATTGCTTGGGCGCGACGTTCCAGAGTACGTGCATCGCCGTAGCCTTCGCCGATCATCCAGCGCAGCAGGGTGATGTTGGACTGCAGGTATTCGGCAATCGACTCTTTGGACAGCTGGATGGTGCAACCGGCAGCCGAACGTTCAGCCGAGGCGTCAGACAGTTCGAACGCTTGCTCTACGGTCAGTTTAGGCAGACCTTCGATCTCCAGGATGCGACCGGAGAAGGCGTTCTTCTTGCCTTTCTTCTCTACGGTCAGCAGGCCAGCCTGGATCGCGTAGTAAGGAATGGCGTGAACCAGGTCACGCAGGGTGACGCCTGGCTGCAGTTCGCCTTTGAAGCGAACCAGGATCGACTCAGGCATGTCCAGCGGCATGACGCCGGTGGCTGCGGCGAACGCAACCAGGCCGGAACCGGCCGGGAACGAAATGCCGATCGGGAAACGGGTGTGGGAGTCACCACCGGTACCGACGGTGTCTGGCAGCAGCATGCGGTTCAGCCACGAGTGGATGATGCCGTCGCCCGGACGCAGGGAAACGCCGCCGCGGGTCATGATGAAGTCAGGCAGGGTGTGGTGGGTGGTCACGTCGATCGGCTTAGGGTAAGCCGCGGTGTGGCAGAAGGACTGCATCACCAGGTCGGTCGAGAAGCCCAGGCACGCCAGGTCTTTGAGTTCGTCACGGGTCATTGGACCGGTGGTGTCCTGGGAACCCACGGTGGTCATCTTCGGTTCGCAGTAGGTGCCCGGACGAACGCCGGTCACGCCGCAAGCCTTGCCGACCATTTTCTGCGCCAGGGTGAAACCCTTGGTGCTTTCAGCCGGTGCTTCAGGCTTCTTGAACAGGGTCGAAGGTGGCAGACCCAGCTCGGTGCGAGCCTTCTCGGTCAGGCCACGGCCGATGATCAGCGGAATACGGCCGCCAGCACGAACTTCGTCCAACAGCACCGGAGTCTTCATTTCGAAGGTGGTCAGGACTTCGTCGGTGCCGTGCTTGCAGACTTTGCCAGCATGCGGGTACAGGTCGATCACGTCGCCCATGTGCATGTTGGATACGTCGAATTCGATTGGCAGTGCGCCGGCATCTTCCATGGTGTTGTAGAAGATCGGAGCGATCTTGCTGCCGAAGCAGAAACCGCCGGCACGCTTGTTCGGTACATAAGGAACGTCGTCGCCGAAGAACCACAGTACGGAGTTGGTCGCCGATTTACGCGAAGAACCGGTACCGACCACGTCACCGACGTAGGCGATAGGGAAACCGGCGTTGCGCATTTCTTCGATCTGCTTCATCGGACCGGTGACGCCTTGTGCGTCAGGCACGATGCCGTCGCGAGCCATTTTCAGCATGGCCAGGGCGTGCAGCGGGATGTCTGGACGGGACCAGGCATCAGGAGCAGGGGACAGGTCGTCGGTGTTGGTTTCGCCGGTGACCTTGAACACGCGCAGGCTGATCTTGTCGGCCAGGGTCGGGCGCTTCACGAACCACTCGCCGTCAGCCCAGGATTGCAGCACGCCTTGGGCGTGAACGTTACCGTTCTTGGCTTTTTCAGCGACGTCGTGGAAGGCGTCGAACATCAGCAGGGTGTGCTTGAGTTCTTCGGCCGCTACTGGAGCCAGTTCGGCGTCGTCCAGCAGGTTAACCAGCGTCACGATGTTGTAGCCGCCCTGCATGGTGCCGAGCAGTTCAACAGCGCGCTTCTTGTCGATCAGGGGGGATTTGGCTTCGCCTTTGGCGATGGCGGACAGGAAGCCGGCCTTTACATAGGCTGCTTCGTCCACTCCAGGCGGAACGCGATTGGTGATCAGGTCAACGAGGAATGCTTCTTCGCCAGCCGGGGGATTTTTCAGCAGCTCGACCAGGCCTGCAGTTTGTTCGGCGTTTAGCGGCTGGGGAACGATACCCAGTGCTGCGCGCTCTTCGATATGTTTGCGGTAGGCTTCAAGCACAGTTATTACCCTCATCAGTGGTCCCAAATGGGTGTCCGGGACGCTCATCCCGAAATTGCCGTACTCATGCGCTGCATGGCGTTGTGAGCCACTTAGCCAGAATTACCGACAATTCCTTACAGAAGCTGCTTTCAAAGTTTTACGCCTGCAGAACGGGAGCTGATGAGGGTTGGCGTTGGGCTTTTCCCCGCTGGAAAAACCCCTCGCCAACACCGCTCTGAAGGAACGACTGTGCTCGTGACGCTTTGAAAACAGCTTCTAACGGACATTGGCGCCTAAAAAGGCAGGCTGATTCTACGGCAAAAAAAAATTAAAGGTAAGTCAGTGTTTATTGGACTTTGGTGGTGGCGGTCACCAGAGCCCGATTCTCCACAGGCCCTGAACTTTGAGGGGTGATCAATGGCCGACAAAGGGCTAACATGCCGGCCTGTTCTGCTTTTTCGCGTTTTTGCCTATCTATGCCCAATCAGACCATCAAGACTCCCTGCGTCGGCCTCTGCTCCACTGTTTACGGTGACCTGGTGTGCCGTGGCTGCAAGCGTTTCCACCACGAAGTGATCCACTGGAACGGTTACAACGAGGAAGAAAAGCGCGCGGTATGGCTGCGTCTTGAGCAGTTGCTGTCACAGGTGATGGCCGCCAAGGTGGAAATTTTCGATCCGGCGCTGCTCCGAATGCAGCTGGAGCAGCGCAAGATCCGCTTCGTGCCCCATCAGTCGGAATATTGCTGGGCCTACCAGTTGATCGCGCGCGGTGCGCGGGTGATCAACAACCTGGAAGCCTACGGGATGGTGCTGCTGCCGGAGTTTCGCGAGTGGAACCTGCCGGAATTGCGCGACGCCATTGAACGGGAATTTTTCCTGCTCTCCGAAGCCCATTACCAGCGCTATATTGCGCCGGGGTTCCTGCAAGACGCCTTTGGCGGCTGAACTTTAAAAGCTTCGCGAGCAAGCCCGCTCCCACATTTATCCTCGGTCGTACACAAAGTTTGTGTCTGCTGAAGATCCAGTGTGGGAGCGGGCTTGCTCGCGAAGACGGCCTTTCAATCACCACAAATCTCAATGCTTGTCCGCAATCTCCTCGAGATGATCCGCCACTTCCATCGGCTTGAGCACCAGCACATCGCTCTCGACCGCATCGAGCACCACTTCCGCCGTATTGCCGATCAACGCCCCTGACAACCCGCTGCGCGCTACGGTGCCGATCACCGTCACCGCTGCCTGCAGTTTGTGCACCATGAACGGAATCAGCACATCCGCCGGGCCTTCCTCGATGTGCAGGTGGTCATCGTCGATGTCGAATTCCGCCTGGAACGCCTTGCACTGTTCGCGATAGCGCGCCTGGATGGTTTCGCTCAGTTGAAACGTCGGGTCGGCCGCCGACAGCATCGGCGACGGGTGGGCGCTGATCACGTGCAGGCGGGCCTTGGCCAGGGTTGCGATGTCATAGCCATGATCGATGATGGTGTTGTGCAGGTGGCGATGTTCCTGGTCGGTGTTACCGACGTCGATGGCTGCCAGGATCACTTTGTCTTTCCATGAATCGGCGGTTTTCACCAGCAGCACCGGAGTCGGGCAGGACCGCAACAGCTTCCAGTCCTGCGGGGTCAGCAGGGCTTTTTTCAATGGGCTGTCGGGGAAGTGCTGCTTGACCACCAGGCCGCAACCTTCGGCTTGCTGCACATCGACGATGGTTTGGTGTTGGCTGTCGTTCCAGGCCTGCTCGGTGGTGACGCTGTAGCCGTCCTCCGTCAAAGCGGCCTTGAGCACACCCAACATGCCACTGTGATCATGCTTGGGGTCGCACACCAGCAGATGCAACTGCGCCTGGGTCACACCGGCGATCAACTTCGCCCGTTTGAGCGCCAGGCTTTCCGAGTGCTCGGGTTCGATGACCACCAGAATGCTGCGAATGGCTTGCATGAGCGGGATCTCCTGAAAATGAAAAAGCACGGCGTTGCACAACTATAGTTGCTGTCGGCGATTCGGGGACTTGATGCATATCAACGGTCGGCGACTGGTGGTCTGCGGGCAGGCCGGTATAATCGGCGCCCTTCGTTTTGAACCTATTTTTCCGTGAGCCCCATGATCCTTCCCGAAATTCACGAGTTCCTTGGCTGCCGCACCCCCGACGGCTGGATCCAGGCCGCGCTGGCCGATCAGGAAACCCTGCTGATCGACCACAAGAACTGCGAATTCAAGGCCGCCAGCACCGCGTTGAGCCTGATCGCCAAGTATCACTCCCACGTCGATCTGATCAACATGATGTCGCGTCTGGCCCGGGAAGAACTGGTGCACCACGAACAGGTCATGCGCCTGATGAAACGGCGCAAGATCGAACTGCGCCAGCTGTCCGCCGGGCGCTATGCGTCGGGGCTGCGTAAGGTGGTGCGCAGTCACGAGCCGGTGAAACTGGTGGACACCCTGGTGGTCGGCGCCTTCATCGAAGCCCGCAGTTGCGAGCGTTTCGAAGCGCTGGTGCCGCACCTGGACGAAGAGCTGGGCAAGTTCTATTTCGGTCTGCTCAAGAGCGAGGCCAGGCATTTCCAGGGTTACCTGAAGCTGGCCTACCAATATGGGGACGCCAAGGACATCGCCCAGGTGATCGACAGGGTCCGTGCCGCCGAGCAGGAACTGATCGAATCCCCGGATGTGGAATTTCGCTTCCATAGCGGTATACCGGCTGCGGCATGAACACCGCAACCCATTGTGGGAGCGAGCTTGCTCGCGATGACGGATCAGGCAGTCACACCTGAGGTGGCTGACAGTCCGCTATCGCGAGCAAGCTCGCTCCCACAGGTTCCGGTGTTAACTGACAGGTATCAGTTTTCTGGCGGGCGCTCAGCTTAGAAATCCCACTTGGTGGTCAACATCACGTTGCGTGGTTCGCCGTAGTACGTTGTGTCGAAGTTGCCCAGGCCCGTCAGGTAGCGTTTGTCGAAGACGTTGTTGGCGTTGACGGTGAAGCTCAGGTTTTCGTTGAACTGATAGCGGCTCATCAGGTCGACGAGGGTGTAGCCACCTTGCTTGATGCGGGTGTCGCCGCCCGTTGTCGGGCTGTAGATCTTGCCGTAGAACGCGCTCTGCCAGCTGATTCCGCCACCGATGGTCACCTGATCCAGTGCGCCGGGCAGGCGGTAGGTGGTGAACGTACGCACGACATGTTCCGGTTTGGAGGTCGCCAGCGGGAAGCCAAAGATGCGCTGTTCATCAGCGTCACGGGTGCGGGCGTAGGTATAGCCGGCCGACAGGTTCCAACCTTCGGCCGCTTCACCGGCCAGTTCCAGTTCCACACCTTTGGTGGTTGCGCCGTCGATGGCTTTGTAGATGCCTTCGTTGGTGACCGGGTTGGTACCGATCGATTCGGCGACGTTGTCTTGCTCGATGCGGAAGAAGGCCAGGCTGGCGTTCAGTCGCCCGTCGAAGTAAGCGGCTTTCAGGCCGGCTTCGTAACTGGCGCCTTCGACCGGTGCCAGGGTCGAACCGGTGGCGTCCTTGTAGGTTTGTGGCTGGTAGATGCTGGTGTAGCTGGCGTATGCAGAATAGGTGTCGTCCAGGTCATAGACCACACCGGCATAGGGCGTGACCACGCCATGTTCCTTGTAGCTGGCATGGGTGTCATCGAGTCCCGCACCCGGATAGTACGAATAATCCTCGTTGTATTTGAAGGTGCTCAGGCGGCTGCCGAGGATGATCGACAGATCGTCGGTCGCGTGCAGGCGCGTGGCCAGGTACAGGCCATTCTGGCTTTGGGTGCGTTCGTACTTGCCGTTTTTCGGGAAGTTCTGTTCCGGCAGATCGCCGCTCCAGTCGTAGATGCTGCCCGGGACCAATTCGAAGGCGCTGGTGTCGTAGGTCGCGCCGGTCTGGCGCGAGTGGGAAGCCATGAAGCCAGCCACCAGTTCATGCTCGCGGCCTCCCAGGGTGAAGGGGCCGGTGACGTTCACGTCAGCGGTGTTTTGCACGCGATGACCTTCCCAGCGACCCCAGTACAGGAACATGCCTTCACCAGTGGCGCGGTCCGGGTTGCCGCCGCTGGCCGAGGCCAGGCGAGTGTCGTGGTCGGTGGTTTTCTGGTCGATGCTGGCCTTGAACTTCCAGTCGTTGGCCAGAGCCTGTTCCAGGGAGGCGAAGTAAGTGATGTCGTCGAAGTCGCGACGACTCCAGTCGGCGCCCGGGTTGAAGTGACGGGGGAAGTCGGTACGGCCTCCGTCCGAGAAGTACACCGGGTTGCCGGTCCAGGACGAGCCTCGCGGGGTGGTGCTTGACTTGTCGACGCCGAAGGTCAGCAGTGTGTCGGGTGTCAGATCGGCTTCGAGGATGCCGTAGAACAGGTCTTTTTTCTGGCTGTAATGATCCTGGTAGGAGTTCTTGTCGGAATAAGCACCGACGAAGCGGCCACGCACACTGCCGGAATCGTTCAGCGAACCGGAAATATCGCCGACGCTGCGATACGCGTCCCAGTAACCGACGGTGCCGCTGATCGACGCCTTGAATTCCTTGGTCGGCTTCTTGCGGATCAGGTTAACGGTGGCAGACGGGTCGCCCGAACCGGTCATCAGGCCGGTCGCACCCTTGACGATTTCGATGCGGTCCAGGCTGGACGCGTCGTCGCCGTTGTTAGGGTTTTCACCGTAGACACCGTCATACGGAATGTTCACGCCGTCGTACTGGAAGTTGGTGATGGCAAAGCCGCGGGCGGAAAACTCGGTGCGGTCACTGTCGTACTTCTGCGTCGAAATGCCGGGGGTGTTGCGTAGCGCGTCGCCGATGCTCTGCACACCGCGGTCGTCCATCTGCTGACGGGTAATGACGGTCACCGATTGCGGCGTTTCGCGGATCGACAGGGGCAGGCCGGTGGCCGTGGATGTTGAACCGGTGGTGTAGGAGTGGGTGCCTTCGGTGGTAGCGCCCAGCGCCTGGCCGGAAATGGTCGTTGCGCCCAGTTGCAGTACGCCGTCGACCCGGGCCGAGTTCTTTTCGGCATCGGTTTCAGCGGCGTGGACAACGGGTACAAGGCTCAGCAGGGCGGCAGGCAGGGCCAGTGCCAGAGGGCACAAGGCAAAACGGAAACGGGCGACAAGCGGGTGCGACATGGGGATCCCTTTGCATCGAATCGATCGGTAGTTGAAATGCTTCTGAGGGGTTGACCGAACGAAAAACGCAAAGGGGAACTGCCGTATGAAAAAAACTGATAATTATTCTCGGCAGGCCAGGCCGAGACGCTCATGCCACTGGGCGATGGATTCCTCGGGGTACTGATCGAACTGTTGATCCCCGGGCAGCGCCTGGACCTCCACCCACGGCGCTTTTGATCCGAGCATCAGGTGCGTGTGCTCCGGCGGCACCGGCAGCGGCGTGTCGATGGCTGAGGCGAAGGGGTGAATCAACTCAGGCCACTCCGGGCTGAATAGCCACAGAGCCGTTGCGCAGACCGAGCAGAAATGCCGCTCGGCCGTGCTGCTGTGGGCGCGCTTGTCGTCTTGTTCCTTGAGCCGCGCATGGTAAATCGCGATGTGTTTGCGCCCGCGAACCTTGAGGCTGGCGGCATCGCCACCGAGGTTGATCGCATAGCCGCCACCGCCCTGTGTCTTGCGGCAGATCGAGCAGTAGCAACGCTGGTAAGGGTAGGGGTGGACGCTGGTCAAACTGAACGACACCGCGCCGCAATGGCAGGAACCTTCGAGATGCATGGGAGCCTCCGGCTGACTTGAGCGTACCCTGAACAGCCTAGACCGTAAGGGCTACTCGACCGGCACCAGAATCGCGTCGCCGGTCGCCACCAGTTTCAATTGACCGGCTGTTTGCGCGAACAGCTCGGCGCGGGCAAATACCTGTTTCTTGCCGGCCTTCACCACTCGGCCCCGGGCGATGAACACTTCACCGATCGCAGGTGCCCGCGCCGGGTTTGGGGGAGTGTCATCGTTGATCAGTCAGCGTGATAGGTCATTGGATTTGTGGTGAATGGGCCGGCCTATTCGCGAGCAAGCCCGCTCCCACAGGGGTATTGCGTTCCAAGTGTGGGAGCGGGCTTGCTCGCGAAGAACGATAACGCGGTCCCACTGGACGCCCACTCAAGGCCAAGTCAGCATGTCCCCCTCGAAACCGGGACATGACCTGATGCGACGATTACCCTCCCTGGCAGCCTTGCGAACCTTCGAATGCGCCGCCCGTCACGCCCATTTCGGTCGGGCGGCGGCCGAGTTGTGTGTCACCGACAGCGCGGTCAGCCACCAGATTCGCCAACTCGAAGAGCAACTCGGTGTGCCGCTGTTCGTGCGCGAGGGCCGGCAGATTCGCCCGACCCTGGCTGCCGGGCGCCTGATGCAAAGTTTGCAGCAGGCTTTCGAACTGATTGGCGATGCCTGCGATGAACTGCGCGACCCTTCATCCCTGGCGGTATTGCGTCTGGCGGTCACCGCCGAGCTGGCGCAAAAGTGGCTGATGAGTCGTCTCACGGATTTCTACGCGCGTTACCCACACATCACCTTGCATCTGTACGAACAGCCGATCGACGCCACGGCACCCGGGGAAGACATCGACCTGGCGATCACCTACGGCACCGGCCCGGTGGACAGCACCGCGTATTTCGTCCGGCCGCTGCCTGCGTTGCAGTTCTTCCCGGTGTGCAGCCCCGGCCTGTTCAACCAGGGCACCCTGAAAACCCCGAAGGACCTGGCCCGCCACTGTCTGCTGCACGACGACCAGGACGGCAAGACCTGGACCGCGTGGCTTACCAGCCATGCCGGTGACCAGCGCCCTGATCGTCAACTGTATTTCGCCCACGCCGGGCTGGCACTGGAGGCCGCGGCCCAAGGGCAGGGCGTGGCCATGGGCGACAACTTGACGGCCCAGGAAGATTTGCTCAGCGGGCGGCTGGTACGGCCGTTCACCTCGAGCATGACCGCGCTGGGCCAATATGCGCTGGTGTGCGAGCGGCTGCGGCTGGAGCGTCCAGCGGTGGCGCAAATGCTGGAATGGTTCAACGATCAGTTGCTGGATTGATGAGTTGAATTCAAGTATTCCGAAATAATCATCGTTGGCGAGCCAGTCGCTGTCGCCCTTAGCCTGTGGTCATTCCAATCCCCGCTGAAGAGGTTTGACCATGGCCCGTTTGCTCGACACCACTCCCAAACAGGACGGTTTCCGTCTGCCCGGCGAATTCGAAGCCAAATCCGGTTGCTGGCTCGGCTGGCCGGAGCGTACCGACGTCTGGCGCAACGGTGCCAAGCCGGCGCAGAAAGTCTGGGTGCAGATCGTCACCGCCATTTCCATGAGCGAACCGGTCACCGTGTGCGCCTCGGCGGCACAGTTCGCCACCGCGCGCCGCCAGTTGCCGCCGCAAGTACGCGTGGTCGAAATGACTTGCAACGACACCTGGTTCCGCGACAGCGGCCCGTGTTTTGTGGTCAATGACCAGCGTGGCGAAGTGCGCGGCGTCGACTTCGAATTCAACGCCTACGGCGGCCTCGACGGCGGCTTGTACTATCCGTGGGACAAGGACGACCAGATCGCCGGCAAGATCCTCGAAATCGAACGCTTCGACCGCTATCGCGCACCGTTGATCGCCGAACTGGGCGGCATCCAGAGCGACGGCCAGGGCAGCATCCTGACCACTGAGCAATGCCTGCTCAACCGCAATCGCAACCAGCACCTGGGCAAGGACGAAGTCACCCGCCGCCTGACCGATTACCTCGGCGCCGAGCAGGTCATCTGGCTGCCACGGGGCTGCAAGTTCGATGAAACCGACGGCCACGTCGATGACCTCGCGTGCTTCGTGCGCCCCGGTGAAGTGGTGCTGCAATGGACCGACAACCGCGACGATCCGCAGTGGGAAATCTATCAGGAGGCCTACGACATCTTGCGCAGCACCCGCGACAGTCGTGGCCGCGAGTTGATCGTGCACAAGCTGCCGCAGCCGGAGGTGCTGGAGTGGACCGCCGAAGAAGCCGAAGGCCTGGACCGGCAGGACAGCACCCATACCCGCCAGGCCGGGACGAAAATCTGCGCGTCGTACATCAACTACTACGCCGGTAACAGCTCCATCGTGGTGCCGCTGTTTGGTGATCGCAACGACAAAGTGGCGCTGGCGACCCTGGCCGAGCTGTTCCCGCAACACAGCATCGTCGGCATCGAAAACTCCCGGGAAATCCTCCTCGGTGGCGGCAACGTCGCGTGCATCACCATGCCGCAGTACGCCGTCACCGCCAACAACAAAAGGGGAGCGTGATCGTGGGCCTGCACAAACTGACTCAAGCAATACTGCTGGTGCTTGCACCCCTGTGTGTGCAGGCTGCCGACTCCGCCAAACCGGTGGTCAACCTCTACATCTGGGGCGAGTACCTGGCCCCGGACACCTTGAAGAATTTTGAAGCGAAAACCGGCATTCATGTGGTGGTCGACCACTTCGACTCCCTGGAAACCGTCGAGACCAAGCTGCTCACCGGCCGCAGTGGCTACGATCTGGTGCTGACGGCGGGGCAGCATCTGTCCCGGGCCATCGAGAGTGGCGCGGTGCAGACGGTCGACAAGCAGCAACTGCCGCACTTTGCCGGCGTCGGCGAGGAGTTCCGCCAGCACATGGCGGTGTTCGACCCGGGCAACCGCTATGCCGGGATCTACGCCTGGGGCACCACGGGTGTGGGGTATCAGGAACAGTCTGTCAAACAGCGCCTGCCCGACGCGCCCACCGACAGTTGGGCGATGCTGTTCGATCCGGCCGTGGTCTCGAAATTCGCCGATTGCGGGGTCAGCTTGCTCAACGATCCCAACGAAGTGTTTGCGGCGGTCATGAAGTACATGGGCCTGGACATCAACCGCCAGAACCTCGATGACCTGAAGTTGGCCGAGCAGCAACTGGCGAAGATTCGTCCGTACATCCGCTACTTCGACAACGACCTGAACATCAGCGACCTGGCCAACGGCAACACTTGCGTGGCGATGTCGTGGAACGGCAACGTGGCCATCGCGGCGGGCCAGGCCGAGGCGGCGGGCAAGCCGTATTCGCTGAAGTACCGGATTCCGAAGGAGGGCACGTTGATCTGGTTCGACGCCATGGTCATTCCCAAGGACGCGCCGCATCCGCAGGCCGGCCTGGCGTTGATGGATTACCTGATGACCCCGCAAGTGATCGCGCCGATCACCGACACCATCCACTACGCCAATGCGATTACGGCGGCGGACGGCTTGATCGACCCGGCGATTCGCAACGATCCGGGGACGTATCCGCCGGCCGCGGTCCGGGCTTCGCTGTACAGCAAGAATGACAATGGCAAGGCGTTCAACCGGGCGTTGATCAGGGCGTTCAGTCGGTTGAAGTCGGGGTTGTGACTGGTCCTTGATGGTGTGTTGACTGGACTGACGTCTTCGCGAGCAAGCCCGCTCCCACATTTAACCGAGTTCTGACATGGGAATGCGGTCGAATGTGGGAGCGGGCTTGCTCGCGAAAAACGATAACGCGGTCTATTTGTTTGGCACCCGCCACAAATACCAGGAGGCCACCGTCCGATAAGGACTCCACCCCAACCCGATCTCGATCATCTGCTTGCGCGTCGGCTGCACCTCCAGGCCCTTGAGTCGCCTATAGCCCTCACGCACGCCAAAGTCATCGGCCGGCAGGATATCCGGCCGCTCCAGGCTGTAGATCAGCAGCATCTCCACGGTCCAGCGGCCCACGCCGCGCAAAGTGATCAGGCGTTCGATCAGTGCTTCATCGTCCATGGCCAGCGCCGTGGCGTAATCGGGCACCACGCCGTCCAGCGACGCCTGGGCGATGCCCTGAATGGTCGCGATCTTGCTCGCGGAAAACCCGCAACTGCGCAGTCGGTCGAAATCGGTCGCGACGATCTGTTCAGGCTTGGGAAACGCACCCGAACCGAACAGTGCCAGCAGCCGGCCGACAATCGCATCGCCGGCCTTGGCGTGCAGTTGCTGATAGGCAATCGCCCGCACCAGCGACTCATAGGGATCACGGGCCGCATGCGGCTGGTGCAGGCACGGGCCGACGGCGTCGATGTGGCGGCGCCAGTCGTCATCGATGGCCGCCAGGAACTCACTGGCCGCCTGATAGCCGTCGGCCATGGGCTCAGGCTTTCCCGGACGGTTTCAACAGGGCGTTCACTTCGCCATAGGTGAGGGCCTTCAGGTCGTGGGTATCGAACTTGCCGGTTTGCAGAAAGCTTTTGGCGATGCCGGCCATGGCACCGTAGAGGAATTCGGCGATGCCTGAACCTGCGGACAGGCGGCGCACACCAAGTTCTTTGAGTACTTCGGGTGACGGCAGGCCCGGGAATCCAAGCACATTCAACGGCAGTGAGGTGCCGTGGCACAACGCCTTGATCTCGTACTCCGCGGTAACGCCCGCGGCAAACAGGCCATTGGCACCGGCCGCCTGATACAGCGCGGCGCGCCTGAGGGTTTCAGCGACGCGATCTTCGGCAGGCACCAGACCCCGAAGATAAACATCGGTGCGCGCATTGATGAACAGGTTCACGTTACGTCGATCGGCCACCTGGCGCGCGGTTTCAATCTTGCGTACCAGTAATTCCGGCGGCGAGGAGCCGTCCTCGATATTGATTCCGACAGCGCCGGCGGCGATCACGGCGTCAACCACTGTTGCCACCCGTTCCAGGTCATCGGAATAACCGGCTTCGATGTCCACGGTCAGTGGCACCGAAATGACCCGGGCAATCGACTCGACCGTCGAGACCAGGCGCTCAAGGGGCAGGGTGTTGCCGTCCGGATAGCCATGTACCCAGGCCACCGCCGCACTGCTGGTGGCGACGGCCTTGTTGCCCAGTTGCTCCACCAGCCGCGCACCGGCGGCATCGGCGACGTTGGTGAGGATCAGCAAACCCTCGTGATGCAGTTGGTGCAGTTGATTGTCGAGCCTGTCCATCGAGTTTCCTTCCTTATGAAAAAACTGTGGGGGGATCAGAACGCCAGCTGCTCCGTGAGCTGCACCGCTGCGTTTTCCAGCCTGAGCAGATACGCCTTGCGCGGCTGGCCTCCAGCGTAGCCGGTCAACGAGCCGTCGGCGCCGATCACCCGGTGGCAGGGCACGACAATCGATAAGCGGTTATGCCCGTTGGCCAGGCCCACCGCCCGACTGGCACCGGGCTTGCCCAGAATCGCCGCAATGGCGCCGTAGGTGGTGGTCCGGCCGTAAGGGATCTTCGCCAGTTCAGCCCAGACCCGGCGGGAGAACTCGCTACCGGGCATGTGCAAGGCCACGCTGAACTCAGTGAGCGTACCGGCGAAATACGCGGACAACTGCTCTTCGATCTGCTGCAAATGCGCGTTGTGCCCCGGTGCCACGGCATAACCGAAACGGTTTTGCAGCGCCTGGACCGAAGGGTTCAGCGAGGCCTGATCGAGAAACTCCAGCAGCACCAGCCCACGCCGTTCGGCCATGGCGATCATCGGCCCCAGGGGGGTGGTCAGGCGCGTGAACAGCAGCGGCTCGCTGTTGGCCGCCCGGCCCGGGGTGATGTGAAAGGATTTTTGAAAGGCATCGCGAAAACCGCTCAGGGACTCGTAGCCGGAATCGAAGGCGACGTCATCGATGGAGTCGCCCTGTTTGATCCCGCCCAGCGCCATGCCCAGGCGCCGGGTGCGCAGCCAGGCGTGGAAGGTCATGCCGAAGTGCTGCTTGAACCAGCGACGCAGTTTCAGTGGTTCGATGCCTTCAGCCATTAGCCGGGCGTCGGTCCAGCGCTGTTCCGGGTCGGCGTCTACCGACTTGAACAGTTTCTGCACCCAGTCCGGCGCGCTGGCGGCGGTGTCCAGCGGTTTGCAGCGCTTGCAGGCGCGATAGCCCGCCGCCAGGCATTGTTCGGCGCTGGCAAAGAACTCGACGTTCGCAGGCTTCGGGCTGCGGGCGGTGCAACCGGGACGGCAGAAGATGCCTGTGGTCTTGACCGCCGTGAAAAACACCCCCTCGTAGGAGGTGTCTCGTTCGAGCATGGCGCGAACCATCTCGGCACGGGGCGGTAGAAGCGTTTTTTGTAGGTTCATGGGCCCAGCATAGATCGCGTCATGGGCGACCTCCACCGGAAAATCGACAGCGAATTTCGCACCGGAAGGCGAGCTCACCCTGTGGGAGCGGGCTTGCTCGCGAATACATAGTGTCAGTCGAAATTGAGGTGGCTGACACTACGCCTTCGCGAGCAAGCCCGCTCCCACATGGGTAAAACATCTACTTCAGGCGCGTCTGGCCATCAGAAGTACCGAAGCCGCCGCCGACAACAACCCGGCGCAGCAGCGGTTGAACATCCGCTTGCCCGACGGCCTGGCGAACCAGCGGCGCATGTGCAGGCCCATGTAGGCATAGGCGCCGATGGCGATCCATTCCAGCACCAGAAACAGCGCGCCCAACACCACGAACTGCGGCGCAATGGCGTGGGTCGAGTCGACGAATTGCGGCAGGAACGCGGTAAAAATCAGGATGGCCTTGGGGTTGCCGGCGGCGACCAGGAATTCCTGCCGGGCCAGCGCCAGCGTGCCCACGGGCGCTGAGGTGACCACGTTTTCCACACCCGGATCTGCGCGCCACAATTGCCAGGCGAGGTAGAACAGGTAAGCCGCACCGAGGATCTTGATGGCGTAGAACAGCAGCTCAGAGGTTTGCAACACCACCGCCAGCCCCGCCGAGGCCAGGGCAATCATCCCGGCGAACGCCAGTAACCGGCCGATGCCGGCCACACACGCGGTGCGGTAGCCATAGCGGGTCGAATTGCTGACCGACAACAGGTTGTTGGGGCCTGGCGCCATGTTGAGGGCAAAACAGGCCGGCAGAAACAGGGTGAGGGTGGCGAGGTCCATGGTGGGCTCCTGTAGCAAGAGCGCTATTTTTATCACGGCTCACCCTTGGCCAGACCCATACAGTCGTGGGCGCAAACCACCGTACACGGGGTTATCTGGCGAACTTTTTCGCCCCGGCGACGCAGAGGATCACGGCGACGGTGACACCCAGCATGCCGAGGCTGACATGCTCATGCAGCAGGGTGGCGGCCAGGGTCAGCCCGAAAAACGGCTGAAGCAGCTGCAATTGCCCGACGGCGGCGATGCCCCCTTGGGCCAGGCCGCGATACCAGAACACGAAACCGATCAGCATGCTGAACAGCGAGACGTAAGCCAGGCTGAACCAGGCCGGCGTGCTGATGCCGGTGAACGAAGCCGGCATGCGCATCCAGCTGAGCACGGCCACGACCGGCAGCGACAGCACCAGCGCCCAGCTAATCACCTGCCAGCCACCGAGGGTGCGCGACAGTTTCGCGCCTTCGGCATAACCCAGGCCGCAGGCGAGGATGGCCAGCAGCATCAGGATGTCGCCTTGAGGGGAGGCGGTCAGCCCTTGGGACAGGGCAAACCCGACCACCAGCAGGCTGCCCAGCACCGAGAAAATCCAGAACGCCGCCCTTGGTCGCTCGCCGCCGCGCAGAACGCCAAACACCGCTGTTGCCAGGGGCAGCAGGCCGACAAAGACAATGGAGTGCGCGGAAGTCACGTATTGCAGCGCCAGCGCGGTCAACAGGGGAAAGCCGATGACCACGCCCAGGGCGACGATCATCAATGGAATCAGTTGCTGGCGCGCCGGGCGTTTTTCCTTGAATAACCACAGCAGGCACAGCGCCAGGACCGCCGCGATGGTCGCGCGCGCAACCGTCAGGAACACGGGGTCAAACTCCAGCACCGCCACCCGTGTCGCCGGCAGCGAGCCGCTGAAGATCACCACGCCGATCAGGCCGTTGACCCAGCCGCTGGTGCTGTTTTCCAGCGTCCGGGGTTGCAGGTTCGAAGTCCGTTCCATTTGGCTCACGCTTATTGTCTGATTGCACGAAACTCATCCTATGAGCGACTATCGATACAATCAAAAAATTGTCATGGATACATCTCGACATGCCTCGATCCCGCTACAAGACTCTGGTAGATGCCTTTGCCGCCGACATCCGCTCCGGGCATCTGCCGCCCGGTACGCGCCTGCCGACTCACCGGCAACTGGCAACCGAGCACGGTCTGGCGCTGGTCACCGCCAGCCGGGTGTATGCCGAGCTGGAGGGTATGGGCCTGGTCAGCGGCGAAACCGGACGCGGGACCTTTGTCAGGGAAACCTCGCTGCCGCCGGGGCAGGGCATCTCGCAGCACGTGGTGGCGGCGGGGATGATCGACCTGAATTTCAACTACCCGTCATTACCCGGTCAGGCCGACCTGTTGCGCACTGCCTTGCGTCAACTGGCGTTATCCGGGGACCTTGAATCCCTCCTGCGCTATCAGCCTCACGCGGGACGCCTGCACGAACGGGCCTCCGTCGCGCGCCATCTGCTTGATCGAGGGCTGAGCGTGCCGGCTGAACAGGTGTTGATCGTCAGCGGCGCCCAGCATGGCCTGGCGGTGGCGATGATGTCGTTGCTCAAGCCTGGTGATGTGATCGCCGCCGATGCGCTGACCTATCCCGGTTTCAAGACGCTGGCCGAAACCCTGCATCTGGAAGTCTTGCCCATTCCGGTCACGGATACCGGGCCTGATCTGCCCGCACTGGAAAAACTCTGCCGCAGCCGGTCGGTACGGGCCGTGTACTCGATGCCGACCTTGCACAACCCTTTGGGCTGGGTGATGGACCTGGATCTGCGCGAGCAGTTGGTGGCGATTGCGCGCCGACATGACCTGACGATCATCGAGGACGCCGCCTACGCGTTCCTGGCTGAAAACGTACCGCCACCGTTGGCCGAGCTGGCGCCTGAGAGAACGGTGTACGTGTCCGGTCTGTCGAAGAATGTCGCCACCGGGCTGCGCGTCGGTTTCATCGCCGCACCGGCGCAATGGGTCGCAGCGTTCGAGCGCACGATCATGGCGACTACCTGGAACACTCCCGGCGTTGTGACCGCCATCGCCACGGCCTGGCTCGACGATGGCACCGTCAGCCAACTGGAATCGCAAAAGCGTGCAGACGCCCGGGCCCGGCAAGCCATGGCCCGCGAGATGCTGGCGGGGCTCAGGACCATCAGTCACCCCAATTCCTACTTCATCTGGCTGCCGTTGGCGGAGGACGCCCGGGCCGACCAGATCGCCATGGCACTGATGCGCGAGCAGGTGTCGGTGTCGCCGGCCGAGCCTTTTGCGATTTCGGCCAACGTGCCGCACGCGATACGCCTGGCGTTGGGTTCGGTGGACATGGACTCGTTGCGCACTGCCTTGAGCAAAGTGAAAAGCATCGTCAGCTATTACTCGTAGCGAGGCCGGGCAGGGTAGTTTTCTTCAATACGCGAGCCGGTGGGGTCTTTACCTTGAGGGCCTTGTTCAACTCGATGGAAGAAGGTGTGCAATGAGTCTGATGATGTCCATGGCAGCGTTTGCGCTGGTCGCGTCCATCACGCCGGGGCCGGTCAACATTGTGGCGTTGAGTTCCGGCGCGCGGTTTGGCTTCCGGGCCAGCCAGCGTCACGTGGCCGGGGCCACCCTGGGGTTTGTTTTGCTGTTGGTGCTGATGGGGCTGGGCCTGCATGAGTTGTTGCAACGATGGCCGGCACTGACGCAGGGGGTGCAATGGGCAGGCGTGGCGTTTCTGTTGTACATGGCCTTCAAGCTGGCGGCCGACAATGGGCAGGTGCAAGCCGGCGAATCGGCGCAGGCGCCGTCGATGCTGTATGGCGCCATCATGCAATGGCTCAACCCGAAAGCCTGGCTGGCCTGCGTGGCCGGCATGGGCGCGTTTGTCGCCGATGGCGAGGCACGCCTGGTTTGGCAATTCGCCGCGATTTACCTGGTGATCTGCTATGCGTCGGTCGGTTGCTGGGCGTATGCCGGGACATTTCTGCGCGGCTTCCTGAACAACCCGGCGGGGATGCGCCTGTTCAATCGCGCCATGGCGCTGCTGCTGGTGGTGAGCGCGGTGTACCTGTTGCTGCCGTAACGGCAGTCACTGCAGGTTTTGTGGCGAGCACTTTGTGGCGAGGGGGCTTGCCCCCGTTCGGCGGCGCAGCCGTCGTAAATCCTGCATGCAATGTATGTCTGAAAGAACGTCGGGGGCCGCTTCGCAGCCCAACGGGGGCAAGCCCCCTCGCCACAGGGGAGTCAGGCTCAAGAGCATCTTTGTGTTGCCTCAGCCCCGATACTGCCCCGGTGTCGCCGCCAGGTGTTGTTTGAATGCCCGTTGAAAATGCGCCTGATCGGCGAACCCCGCTTCCAGTGCCACGTCCGCAATCAGCTTGCCGCTGCGCAATTGATCCTGGGCGAACTGGATGCGCCGGTTCACCAGGAACGCGTGGGGCGTCATGCCGTAATGCTGTTTGAAGGCGCGGATCAGGTAGGACGGTGACAGTTGTGCCGCCTCGCATATGTCTTCGAGCCTGAGGGTTTGCGTGCAGTGGTCGCGGATGTAATCGGCAGCACGCTCCAGCTTGAAATTGGGTTCGCGCAGCGGCTGATCGACCGGGTTGAACCGGAGCTGAACCTCGGTAAAGAACTCCACGGCCACGCTGTGTTTGCGCAGCACGTCTTGCTGTGGATCGACCAGTACCTCATACAAGCCCGCGAGGCCGGCAAACAGGTTGGCGTCCCGGGTATGGGTCACTGAAAAGCGGCGAAACGCCGCGTCATCGCTGAACCCGAGCTGATGCTGCAAATCGGTCAGCCACGGCGTATCGACGTACAGCATCAGGTACGACCAGGGTTGGTCTTCGATCGGGTTGCAGGCGTGGACGTCACCGGGGTTCATCAGCACGACAGTGCCGACGCTGACCTCGAACGCCGACTGCTCATGGAGATAGGTGCTGCGCCCGGCGGTGATCGCTCCGATGGAAAAGTGCTCGTGGGCATGCCGTGTGTAGCAGACTTCGCGCCCGTCGGCGATGGAGCGGGCTTCGATGAAAGGCAGGGCATCATCGCGCCAGAAGCGCGGGGCCTTGTCGGCGTTCTTGGCAACGGCGTGCTTCATGCTCGCTCCTCGGCAGGTCAGTGCCCGAGTGTATTAGCTCTCGCCGTCAAAGGCTCGTTGCAGTTCGGCGATATCGAGTTTTTTCATCTGCATCATCGCCTGCATGGCTCGTTGGGATTTTTTCGTGTCCGGGTCTTTGATCATGTCCATCATCGCAACGGGGACGATCTGCCATGACAGCCCGAACTTGTCCTTGAGCCAGCCGCATTGCTGGGCCTCGGGCGCGCCGCCGGCCGACAGGCGGCCCCAGTAATGGTCGACTTCTTCCTGGGTCTGGCAATTGACCTGAAACGAAACCGCTTCACTGAACGTGAACATCGGCCCGCCGTTGAGACCGGTGAAGCTCTGCCCGTCGAGCTCGAAGCTGACGGTCATGACCGAACCTTCGGGCCGGCCGTGGAATTCGAATCCGGCGTGGCCGTAATGGGTGATGGCGGTGATTTTCGAATGGTCGAAGATCGAGCAATAGAACTTTGCCGCCTCTTCGGCCTGATCGTCGAACCACAGGCAGGGCGTGAGTTTTTGTACACGTTGCATGGCGGGCACTCCTCGGCAGGTTATGCATGCTGGATTACAGCGTAGCCAGCCTGAGTTCGTTCGGCAGTACCGTAGATCGCCAAACACCCGTTTCAGGCCACGATCAGAACGCCCATCGGGTGGTCAGTTGTACGGCGCGCGGTTCGCCATAAAACCCGGTGCCAAAGTTGCCAAGCCCGGTGTAGTAGGTTTTATCGAACAGGTTCTTCACGTTCAGTGTGGTGCTCAGGTGCTCGTTGAAGCGATAGCGCGCCATCGCGTCCACCAGGGCGTAACCGGGCTGGGTGATCGTCGTGTACTGGCCGAAGTTCACTGTATCGGCGGGGTCGGGACGGAACACATTGCCAAAGAATTCGCTTTGCCAGTTCACGCCTGCACCGACGGTGAGCCTGTCCCAGGGGCCAGGCAGGCGGTAGGTGCTGAATACTCGCACCACCTGTTCCGGTGCAGTGGTTTGCAGCACCGAACCGTAGACGTAATCACCCTTGGCATCGCGGGTGTGGTTATAGGTGTAGCCGGCCGACAGGTTCCAGCCGTCCCGCAACTCGCCGGCCAGTTCGATCTCGAAGCCTTTGGTGGTGGCGCCCTGGACGGCGCGGTACACCGACTCGGTATCAACGCCGCTGACATACTCGGCGATGTTGTCCTGTTCGATGCGGTACAGGGCGAACCTGGTGTTCAGGCGTCCATCGAAGTATTCAGCCTTGATGCCCGCTTCAAGACTTTTGCCTTGTACCGGATCGAGCAGTCGCCGGTTGGCGTCCTTGCTCATTTGCGGCTGATAGATGCTGGTGTAGCTGGTGTACACCGACCAGGTGTCGTCGAAATCATAGACAAGCCCGGCATAAGGCGTGACGACACCGCTCTGGCGATAGCTATCGCGCAGGTCGGCGGTGTGCGGGTCGCTGTAATCCAGGTCGTCGTGCCCCGAGAAGTCGCTGACACGCGTACCGAGGATCAGCGCCAGGTCATCGACGGGCTTGAGCCGGGTGGCCAGGTAGGCGCCGGTCTGGCGCTGGACAATGTCGTCGGTGCCCACCCGTGGGATCCCGGGTTTCGCAAACTCGCCGCGCCAGTCGAAGATGCTGCCGTCCACTGGCGGGTACACCGAACCGTACACCGGGATGTCCTGGCGCGTGTTCATTGACATGAAACCGACGATCAGTTCGTGATCGCCACCCCATAGGGTGAATGGACCGGTCAGGTTGACGTCGATGTTGTCCTGAACCTGATCGCCCTCGAACTTGCCCATATACATGAACATGCCGTTACCGCTGACCGGGTCCGGGTTGCCGCCACTGGCGGAGGCGAGGAAGGTATCGTGCTGGCGGTGTTTGCGGTCGTAACTGACCTTGAATGCCCAATCGTTGGTCAGTTGTTGCTGCACGGAGGCGAACACCGTCTGGTTGGTGAAGTCGCGACGGCTCCAGTCGGTGGCCGGGTTGAAGGAACGGGAGAAATCGGTGCGCGAGCCGTCGCTGTAGTACATCGGAAAACCGGTCCAGCTGGCGCCCCGGGAACGGGTGTCTTGCTGGTCGATACCGACGGTGACAAGGGTGTCCGGGGTCAAGTCGGCTTCGACAATGCCGTAGGCGATGTCCTTGGTGCTGCGGTAGTGATCGGCGTAGGCGCTGCGGTCCTGGTGGACCCCGACCAGACGCCCGCGGACATTTGCGCTGGCGCTCAGCGGGCCGGAAATATCGCCTTCGCTGCGATAGTTGTCCCAGGAGCCGACGGTGCCGGTGACCGAGGCTTTGAATGCCGGGGTCGGGCGCTTGCGAATCAGATTGACGGTTGCCGAGGGATCACCCGCCCCGGTCATCAGGCCGGTCGCGCCTTTGATGATCTCAACGCGGTCGTAGGGTGCCATGTCGGTGCTCGAGGTGCCGTAGTCGTAGACACCGTCGTAGTCGGTATTGACGCCGTTGTACTGGAAATTGGTGATCGGCAAGCCACGACTGGAAAACTCCCAGCGTTCGCTGTCGTAGTTTTGCACGCTGATGCCAGGAGTGCGGCGCAGGACATCGACAATGCTGGTGGCCCCCTGATCGTCCATGAGTTGGCGGGTGATGACCGTGACCGATTGCGGCGTTTCGCGCAGGGACAGCGCCAAGCCAGTGGCTGAAGACGTCGAGCCGACGGTGTAGGCGCGGGAGTCTTCGCTGATCGTCCCGGGTGCCTGCCCGGAAATGTTCGTCGCCCCCAGTTCCAGTGCATCTTGTGTCACGGCTGTGGCCTGCAGCACGTAGCTGCCGGTGCCCTGGCGTTGCGCTTGCAGGCCACTGCCTTGCAGCAGTCGTTGCAACGCTTGCTGCTGGCTGTAGACACCGTCAAGACCAGGGCTGCGTTTGCCGGCCGCGAGATCATTGTGTCCGGCGAGAAAAATCCCGGCCTGTTCGGCAAAGCGGTTGAGGACGCTCACCAGCGATCCGGCCGCGATGGTGTAATGGCGTGCCTGGCTGCCGGGTTGTTCGCTGTTGACGAGGGGGGCGGCTTGAGTCCGCGACACGTCCAGGCCCGGCAAGACAACCGCCAGAGCCAGCACCAGCGGATGCAAGGCGAAGCGGTTGCGGGTAACGGTGGCGCGCGACATGGGGTTCCCGGGAGTCGGATCAATCGGCAATCGAGGTGCTTGAAGGGTTAACCGGACGAAAAAGGCAAAAGGGAACCGGCGCGACAGAAAAAACCTTCATCAGGCTTTTGGGCCGACGTTGACCCACCAGTCCAGCGGCTTCTGCACCCGTACCGGCAATGCCGCTTCCAGCAGGCGCAAGGCCTGATCGGTGTCCTTGAGCGGGAACGAACCCATGACCGGCAGCCCGGCCACCGCCGGGTCGCAGCCCAGATGCCCGTGACGGTATTGGCTCAGCTCCTGGAGCAATTGGCCCAACGGCAGGTTGTCTGCCAGCAACAGGCCACGGCGCCAGGCTTCACGAGTCGCCGTGGCGGCGGTCGGTATCGGAATGTGGTTTTCGCTGAATGCCACTTGGCGTCCCGCTTCCACCACCTGAACCTGGCCTTGGGCAGTCCGGACTTCAACGGCGCCTTCGTAGACGTTGAGCACTGTCTGCCGATCCTCCTGGCGCACACTGAAGTGCGTGCCCAGCGCGCGCATCCGGCCCTGGGCGGTGTGCACCAGCAGCGGGCGGTGGCTGTCTTTGGCGGTATCGATCAACACCTCCCCAAGCCGCAACAGCAGCAGTCGTTGTGTGCTGTCGAACCGAACATTCAGCGCGCTCAACGCATTGAGCCAGATCTGGCTGCCATCGCTGAGCCGGGTTTCGCGGGTTTCGCCGGTGCCGGTGGAGAGGTCGGCGCGCCAGCGAACCAGGGTGGGCGCCAGGGCGGTTTCCTCCCAGGCACTCCACCCCAGCAAACCTCCCGACACCAGAACCAGCAGACCCTTCACGGTGTGGCGGCGACTGATGGCGGCACGTTCGGTGTTGCGCAGTACATGGCTGACCGCTTGCGGATGATCGTTCTGCAAGGCGGCAAAGCGCTGGCCAACCCGCTCGACATAATGCCAGGCAGCCTGATGCTCGCTACTTTGCGTCAGCCAGGCTTGCCAATGCTGGCGGTCTTGTTCCCCGGCCTGTTGGTCGTTGAGTTGGACATACCATTGCGCAGCTTGTTCGAGACTGGCATGGCTGATGGCGTTCGATGCGGTCTGTGTCATTGAATCAGCAGGCCATCGAGTTCTGCTTCGAGCATGGCGCAATGCATCAATGCCTGGGCCAGGTACTTCTTCACCATGCGCTCACACACGCCGATTTCTTCGGCGATGGCGCGGTAGGGCAACCCCTGCAACTGAGCCAACACGAACGCATCACGTACCCGTTGGGGCAAGCGTTGCAACATGGCGTCCACTTCATACAGGGTTTCGACGATGATCGCCCGCTGCTCTGGCGAAGGGTGAACGGCTTGGGGCTGCGCTGCGAGGGTGTCCAGCCAGGCCTGTTCAAGTTGCCGACGACGCCAGTGATCGATACACAAGCCTCGGGCGATGGTCGCCAGATACGAACGTTCGTGGGTTTCGCCGTCGAACACCTGAGGGCGCTTGAGCACACGGATGAAGGTGTCATGGGCCAGGTCGGCAGCATCAAACGCGTTGTTCAGACGCCGGCGCAGCAACGCGTGCAACCAGCGGTGATGCGTGGCGTAGAGGGTCTGGACGCAGGAGGAATCGGCAACCGTCATCGTGAGCGCATGTCCATGGGCGGTTCGCGTCCTTGTGTAAATAAGAATTGATCGCGATTAAAGCAAATGGCCCATGTCTGTGCAAATGATATTGGTTTGCTTTTAGGTTGGTTGAACAGTGTCTGGAGGACATTGTTGTCGTAATGACTCTTTATGTTGTCATAAGGACAATATCTGGGTTGAGTCAAATTGACTTCGTTGATCTGGAGGTGCCGGTTTACAAGGGCTCATGAGCTGGCACGGAACATGAAACATCAAACGTACAACTGAGCGGCTACAGGCGTACGGAAAATGTCCCATTTCTTCAGCAACCCTCAAAACGTTCTGCATCTCTCCAATCGCGTACTCGGCGTTGGCCTGGTCATGTTGCTCGCCGGAGTCTACGGCGCCTATTTCTACGCAGGGCACCTGTCGATTGTCGCCCTGGTGTCGATGCACGCCATGACCATCCTCGGCCCGACCCTGCTGAAAATCGGCTATGTCATGCGGCTGCTGTCGCAGTACGGGCTGAGCCAAACTCCGGCCAGAGTGGTGGCGTGATGCGTGGAATTGCTTCTGCACCTGTTTTCTCCCTCGGCTTTCGCCCGTTTTTTCTGGCGGGTGCCGGGTTCGCGGCCATCGCGGTGGCGGTCTGGGCGTTGTGGTTGTACGGTCGACTCCCCGGCGCACAACCAATGGGTGGCATGCTCGCCTGGCATCGCCATGAAATGCCGTTCGGTTTTACAGCGGCCATCATTGCCGGGTTTCTGTTGACGGCGGTACCTAACTGGACCGGCCGGCCAGGGCTCAATGGGTGGCCGCTGATCGGGCTGGTGCTGGTATGGCTGATCGCTCGGCTGGCCTGGTTGATGCCGATGCCCGCCATCCTGTTGCTGGCCTTGCAAGTGCCCTTTCTGCCGCTGCTGGCGTGTGTGCTGGGACGGGATTTGATCGCCGCCGGCAAGCGGGAAAATTATCCGGTTTTACTGATGGTCACGTTGTTGGCAGGCTGTCAGGCGCTGACGTTGCTGGGTATTTTCAATGAAGACGTGAATCTGCAGCGGCATGGCGTGCTGGCCGCTTTGTGGCTGGTGGGCGCGCTGATGAGCGTGATCGGCGGGCGGGTGATTCCGTTCTTCATCCAGCGCGGTTTGAACCGTCCCGCAACGCCTGCGGCTCATCCGTTGCCGGGCAAGGTGTTGCTGATCAGCGCGATGCTGGCGGCGGTGTCTTTTGCCGCCGGTTTGAATGACGCCCCACGTATGTGGCTGGCGCTGTTGTTTGCGTTGATCAGCGGTTTGCATCTGCTGCGATTGTGGCGCTGGCATGATCGCGGTCTGTGGCGCGTGCCGCTGCTGTGGTCGCTGTACTTGGCTTACACCTGGCTCGCGGTGGCGACGCTGGCCATGGCGCTGTGGCACCTGGGCTGGATGCCGCAGCAAAGCCTGGCCACCCATTCGCTGGCCGTCGGCGGCATCGGCGGGTTGGTTCTGGCGATGATCGCGCGGGTCAGCCTGGGGCACACCGGGCGGCCGTTGCTGCCCTCGAAAGTAATCGTTGTGGGATTTGCCCTGGTGCTGGTGGCGGGTGTGTCACGGGTGTTGCTGGTGCCGTTTTCCGGGTGGGGATTGGGAATGTCGGCGCTGCTTTGGTGTATGGCATTCGGGCTGTTTCTGTCGCGTTACACCGGTATTTTGTTCAGGCCGAGGGTGTAGGAGCGAAGCTTGCTCGCGACGGACGTCAACGATAACGCGCCCTGTCTGAATGACCGTGTTGTACTGACGTTTTTCGCGAGCAAGCTCGCTCCTACAGGTGACCGGTGGTCGATGCGCCTCGGCCTGCCGGCAAAATTGCGCTTAGCTGAAGGGTAACCCGAGGCGCGCACAGGTTTTACAAGGCCGCAGCGACGCCCCTTCAGATCACCCTGAGTCTGAGGAACCGCGCCATGCTGACCCTGAACATCAATGGCCAGGATCAGGAGCTGGATGTCCCCGCCGACATGCCGCTGCTCTGGGTCTTGCGCGATGTCGCGCACCTCACCGGCACCAAATTCGGCTGCGGCATCGCCCAATGCGGGGCCTGCACCGTGCACGTCGATGGCGCACCGCTGCGCTCGTGCATCACACCGGCCACGGCCGTGGCCCATGGGCAAAAGATTCTCACCATCGAAGGCCTTTCCGCGGATGGTTCGCACCCGGTCCAACAGGCCTGGGCGGAACTTGACGTGGTCCAGTGTGGCTACTGTCAGTCCGGGCAGATCATGTCGGCGGCCGCATTGCTGGCGAAAATTCCGAAACCGACCGACAGCGACATCGATCAGGCGCTGTCCGGGAACATCTGCCGTTGCGGCACTTACCCGAGGATCCGCGCGGCGGTCAAACGCGCCGCCGAGCTGGGTTGAGGCCGGGTTGAAGGGAGCTTGCGCCATGAACAGCATCAACGCGTTATCGCGTCGTGGTTTTCTCAAGGGCAGTGCCATGCTGGGCGGCGGGCTGGTGGTCGCGTTTGCCATGCCCGGTGCCCACCGTTTCGCCATGGGCGCGGAAAACCAGGGCAACGTGTTTGCGCCCAATGCCTTCCTGCGTATTGGCAACGACAACAGTGTCACCGTATTGCTGGGGCACTCGGAAATGGGCCAGGGCATCTGGACCGGCCTGACCATGCTGATCGCCGAAGAACTGGACGCCGACTGGACGAAAATCCGCGTCGAGCATGCACCGGCTTCGGCCGCCGATTACGGCCTGCCTGGTTTTGGCGGGATGCAAATCACCGGCGGCTCGACCTCGACCTGGATGGAGTTCGACCGCTATCGCCAGGCCGGCGCGGCGGCGCGCTTGATGTTGATCGACGCAGCGGCCAAGCGTTTCAACGTCGCGCCGTCCGAGATTCATACCGAGTCGGGGGTGGTCATAGCCGGTGAGCACCGTGCCACCTACGGCGAACTGGCCGATGACGCCGGGCAATTGCCACGGCCAGACCCGGCCTCGATCAAACTCAAGGACGCAAAGGACTGGAAGCTGATCGGCAAACCCACCCAACGTCTGGACACTCCGGAAAAAATCACCGGCCGGGCGAAGTTCGGCATGGACGTGCAGTTTGACGGGCTGATGACTGCGATGGTTGCCCGTTCGCCCACCTTCGGCGGCAGCGTCAAATCCTTTGAAGGCGCCGAAGCGCTGGCGATTCCGGGTGTGCACAAAGTGGTGCAAGTGCCGACCGGCATCGCGGTGATTGCCGATCATTTTTGGGCGGCGAAGCTGGGGCGCGATGCGCTGAAAGTCGAGTGGAATCCGGGGCCGAACGCCGGGCTCGACAGCCAGGCGTTGCTGGAGAACTTCCGCAAACTCGCCACCACCCCCGGCCTGAACGCAGGCCAGGCGGGGGATACCCAGGCTGCGCTGGCGAAAGCGGCCAAGAAGATCGACGTTGAATACAGCGTGCCTTATCTGGCACACGCGCCGATGGAGCCACTGAACTGCACGGTGAGCATCACAAAGGACAAATGCGAAATCTGGACTGGCACCCAGTTCCAGACCCTGGACCAAATGGTCGCGGGGAAAATTACCGGGCTCAAACCCGAACAGGTGGTGATCCATACCGAGTTTCTCGGTGGCGGCTTCGGGCGCCGGGCCAATCCGACGTCGGATTTCGTCAGCGAAGCGGTGTATGTCGCCAAGGCTGCCGGTGCACCAGTGAAAACCGTGTGGGCGCGGGAGGACGACATCCGCGGCGGCTATTACCGCTCGGCGTTCCTGCACCATGCGCGTATCGGGCTGGGCGCTGACGGCATGCCGCTGGCCTGGAAACATGTGATGGTCGGGCAGTCGATCATGGCCGGGACCTCACTTGAAGCGACCATGGTCAAGGACGGGATCGACAAGACCTCCGTCGAAGGCGTGGTCGATAGCCCTTACATCGAAGGACTGGCCAACCACCAGATAGAACTGCACTCACCGACAACCGGCATCAGCGTGTTGTGGCTGCGTTCGGTGGGTCACACCCACACCGCGTTTGTCATGGAGTCGCTGATCGATGAACTGGCCACGGCGGCCGGCAAGGATCCGGTGGAGTATCGGCGCACCTTGCTCAAGGACCATCCGCGCCATCTCGGTGTGCTGAACCTCGCGGTGGAGAAGGCCAACTGGAAGGCGCCACTGCCGGACGGCCATGCCTTGGGTGTGGCGGTGCATGAGTCGTTCGGCAGCTACGTGGCCCAGGTGGCCGAGGTGTCCCAGGACAACCTCGCCATCCGCGTGCACCGGGTGGTGTGCGCGGTGGATTGCGGCATTGCGGTAAACCCCCAGAGCATCGCCGCGCAGATGGAGTCGTGCATTACCTTTGGCCTCAGCTTCGCCTTGCACAGCAAGCTGACACTCAAGGACGGGCAGGTGGTGCAGTCCAACTATCACGACTATCGGGTGCTGCGGCTCAACGAAATGCCGGTGGTCGAAGTGCATATCGTGCCCAGCAGCGACAAACCCGGTGGTATCGGCGAAGCCGGTGTGCCACCCATGGCGCCAGCGGTGGCCAACGCGGTGTTTGCCCTGACCGGGCAGCGCCTGCGGGAGCTGCCCTTGCAGCTGGCGGGGGTGTGAGATGAAACGACATCACTGGTTGCTTGGGGCGGTGATCCTGGTCTGTCTCATCGCCTACGCATCGCACGTGTTCGCCGATGACCGTGAGGCCTTGCAGGCGTTCGACACCGTGCAGAAGGTCTTCCAGAGCCCCCGTTGCCAGAACTGCCATATTCCTGGGGATTCGCCGCTGCAATTCGATGCCGGCTTGCCCCACGCCATGAATGTCGTGCGTGGCATGGACGGCAAGGGTTCGGCCGGGTTGCCCTGTGCAACCTGCCATGCGCAAAGCAATCCGCCGGCCAGTTACGGCCCCCACGCACCACCGGGTGCGCCGCACTGGAGTTTGCCACCGGCCGCGCACCGCATGGCCTGGATCGGCCTGCCAGCCGACCGGCTGTGCGCGATGATCAAGGATCGTTCCAGCAACGGCGATCGGGATTTTGCCGCGCTGATCAAGCACGTCAGCGACGACAAGCTGGTGCTGTGGGGCTGGAACCCCGGCGGCAATCGCGCGCCGGTACCGGTGCCCCACGATATTTTCGTCGCCCGGTTCAAGCGCTGGGCCGATGCGGGAGGACCGTGCCCGGTGGCAGGTAGCTGACCAGCGGCACGCTTACAGGGAGTCAATGTGGGTACGGGCGACTCTAACGTACATACCCGCCAAGGGAGTGAACGATGTTGATCTCAGGCAAAACAGGCAAATCGGGCCGATCAGCCAACCCGTTGCGCACGCCACAGCAAGAACGTGAACGGTTGCGCGAACTGGCTCGCCAGGCCGAACAAGAACTGGCAGGGGTGCAGATGGCGAGCATGGACGAGCTGACGCTGCTGTCCAATCGCCATGGTTTTACCGCATTGGCCCAACTCGGGCTGGATGCCTGCCAACAACTGGAGACGCCAGCGACACTGCTGTACTTCAGCCTCGATGAATTCAAGCTCATCTGCTATCTGTATGGCCGTGCCAAAGGTGACGATGCGCTCAAGACGTTCGCCGATGTCCTGCGGATCGGCTTTCGTGAAAACGATGTGGTCGGCCGACTCGACGGCGACCGGTTCGTGGCGCTGCTGACCGGGTCCAGTGCCGTTGAGATTGAGGCGATCAAGGTGCGACTCAATGAGATACTCGATGAGCGCAACGCCACGGCGCGTCGCAGTTATCACATTCGGTTCAGCGTGACCCAGGTCGAATACAACCCCACTGTTCATGACTCAATCGAGGAACTGCTGGAGGAGGCCGAGCGTGTGATGAGCCGTTAGGGCGGTGTTGCATTAGCGGGCCTCTTCGCGAGCAGGATTTATGAACGCCACAAATCCACTGTGGGAGCGAGCTTGCTCGCGATGGCGTCCCGACAGGCAACGCCTACTTGGCAAACAACTGCCCAATATCCTTGAACGCCTTGAACTCCAGCGCATTCCCGCAAGGATCAAGCAGAAACATCGTCGCCTGTTCACCCACCAGCCCCTGAAAACGAATCCCCGGCTCGATCACGAAGCGTGTCTCCAGCGACTTCAGCCGCTCGGCCAGCGCCTCCCACTCGGCCATCCCGAGCACCACGCCAAAATGCGGCACCGGCACATCGTGACCATCCACGGCATTGGTGTGCGCGGCTTCTTGCGTAGGGTTTTTCGGCGCCAGGTGAATCACCAGTTGATGGCCGAAAAAATTGAAATCCACCCAATGCTCGCTTGAGCGGCCTTCCTCCAGGCCAAACACTGAACCATAGAAATGTCGGGCGGCCGGCAAGTCGTAGACCGGAATGGCCAGGTGAAAAGGGGACAGTTGCATCAGGCGAACCTCGGTGTGGGTGGGAATGTGTCGAGTTTAGCCCTGTGCTTTTTGATTGAAAGACGATAATTTTTGCGTCGAGCTCAAATTATTTCGATCAATCGAGGCCTCCATGCTGCGCGAACTGAAAACCTTTATCGCGGTGGCGCGTTACGGCACGTTCGCGGCAGCGGGCATGCACATTGGCCTGACGCAATCGGCGGTCAGCGCGCAGATTCGCAACCTGGAACAAGCCCTTGGCATCCGTCTGTTCGACCGCACCGGCCGCCAGGCGCTGCTCAACGCGGCGGGGCAGCGTGCGTTGCCGATGGCCAGGGAAATGCTCGAAACCTTCAGCCGCATGGCCGTCAGCGACGATGTCAGCGAGTACCGGGGCGAACTGAGAATCGGCGCGGTGGCGACCGCTCAGACCGGGCTGCTGCCCCAGGCGCTGCTGCGCTTGCGCCAACAGGCGCCCTTGCTGGAGCCCAAGCTGGTGCCCGGTGTGTCACTGAACCTGCTGAGTCAGGTCGACACGGGAGAAGTGGACCTGGCGATCCTGATCAAGCCGCCGTTTGAGTTGCCCAAGGAATTGTCTGCGCAGGTCATTCGCCGGGAACCGTTCGTGCTGATCGTACCGGCGGACCTGGACGGCGATGATCCGCTGCAACTGCTCGCCGAGCACCCTCATGTGCGCTACGACCGCAATTCGTTTGGCGGGCGGCTGGTGACGCGGTTTCTGCGCGAACGGCAGATCGAGGTGCACGTGGCGCTGGAGCTGGATGAACTGGAGGCCATTGTCAAAATGGTCGAGTGTGGCTTGGGGGTTTCGTTGTTGCCGGAGGCGGGGCTGTGGCTTGAGCATGGGGCCGGGGTGCGGATCGTTCCGCTGGGCGAACTGACTTTCCATCGGGAGATCGTGCTGTTGCAGCGCTATAGCCAGCGGATGCAGCCGATTCAGCAGTTGTTTGCGCAATGCCTGACATAACACTAACCCTGTGGGAGCGGGCTTGCTCGCGAAGACGGCTTCAGATTCAGCATTGATGTTGGCTGGCACACCGCTTTCGCGAGCAAGCCCGCTCCCACAGGGGGGCTGTGTTTGTCCGGGAAAACGCAGGCATAAAAAACCCGCCAAAAGCGGCGGGTTTTTTTTGGCTGACCGAAGATTACTCTTCGATGCTACGACCGCAATTCGTTTGGCGGGCGGCTGGTGACGCGGTTTCTGCGCGAACGGCATATCGAGGTGCACGTGGCGCTGGAGCTGGATGAACTGGAAGCCATTGTCAAAATGGTCGAGTGTGGGTTGGGGGTTTCGTTGTTGCCGGAGGCCGGGTTATGGCTTGAGCATGGGGCCGGGGTGCGGATCGTTCCGCTGGGCGAACTGACTTTCCATCGGGAGATCGTGCTGTTGCAGCGCTATAGCCAGCGGATGCAGCCGATTCAGCAGTTGTTTGCGCAATGCCTGACATAACACTAACCCTGTGGGAGCGGGCTTGCTCGCGAAGACGGCTTCAGATTCAGCATTGATGTTGACTGGCACACCGCTTTCGCGAGCAAGCTCGCTCCCACAGGGGGGCTGTGTTTGTCCGGGAAATCGCAGGCATAAAAAACCCGCCAAAAGCGGCGGGTTTTTTTTGGCTGACCGAAGATTACTCTTCGATGCTGCCCATGGCCGTGGTGTTGAAGCCACCGTCCACGTACATGATTTCACCGCTGATGCCGGACGCCAGGTCCGAGCACAGGAAGGCGCCGGCGTTGCCGACTTCTTCGATGGTGACGTTGCGGCGCAGCGGGGTTTGCGCTTCGTTGGCGGCCAGCATCTTGCGGAAGTTCTTGATGCCGGAAGCGGCGAGGGTGCGGATGGGACCTGCCGATACGCAGTTGACGCGAGTACCGTCCGGGCCCAGGGAGCCGGCCAGGTAACGTACGCCAGCTTCCAGGGAAGCCTTGGCCATGCCCATGACGTTGTAGTTCGGCATGGTGCGCTCGGCGCCCAGGTACGACAGGGTCAGCAGGCTGCCGTTGCGGCCTTTCATCATTTCGCGGCCAGCCTTGGCCAGGGCCACGAAGCTGTAGGCGCTGATGTCGTGGGAGATGCGGAAACCTTCGCGGGTGGTGGCTTCGGTGAAGTCGCCGTCCAGTTGGTCGCCCGGGGCGAAGCCGACGGAGTGCACGATGCAGTCCAGGCCGTCCCACTTCTTGCTCAGCTCTTCGAAGACCTTGGCGATTTCTTCATCGCTGGCCACATCGCACGGGAAGCACAGCTCAGGGCTCGAACCCCAGCCTTGTGCGAACTCTTCGACACGACCCTTGAGTTTGTCGTTCTGATAAGTGAAGGCAAGCTCAGCGCCCTCGCGATGCATGGCGGCAGCGATGCCGGATGCGATGGACAGCTTGCTGGCGACACCGACGATCAGTACGCGCTTACCGGCGAGAAAACCCATGTGTTGCTCCTCTTTCAGGTTATTGCGCAGTGGCCGGAGCCAAAAAAGCGGCTTCCAGCAACTGCTGTGTATACGGATGTTGGGGGGCGGCAAAAATGCTTTGCGCGTCTCCCTGTTCGACCACTTGGCCATGCTTGACCACCATCAACTGGTGGCTCAGCGCTTTCACCACAGCCAGGTCATGGCTGATAAACAGATACGTCAGGTTGTACTTGGTTTGCAGTGAACGCAAAAGCTCCACTACCTGGCGTTGTACCGTGCGGTCGAGGGCCGAAGTCGGCTCGTCCAGCAAAATCAACGCCGGTTTTAACACCAATGCCCGGGCAATGGCGATTCTCTGCCGTTGCCCGCCGGAAAATTCGTGGGGGTAGCGGTGCCGGGTTTCCGGATCCAGACCTACCTCCTTGAGTGCTGCAATGATCGCTTGTTCCTGTTCCGCCTCGGTGCCCATCTTGTGGATCCGCAGGCCTTCGCCAACGATCTGGCTCACGCACATCCGCGGGCTCAGGCTGCCGAACGGGTCCTGAAACACCACTTGCATCTCCCGTCGCAGCGGCCTGACCTGTTGCTGCGTCAGGCAGTCTAGCTGCTGGCCTTCAAAGCGGATGGCGCCCTTGCTGGCGATCAACCGCAAAATCGCCAGGCCCAGGGTCGATTTGCCGGAACCGCTTTCTCCCACTATCCCCAGGGTCTGGCCCTGGGGCAGGCTGAAATTGATGCCGTCGACCGCCTTGACGTAATCCACCGTGCGCTTGAGCAGGCCTTTCTTGATCGGAAACCAGACTTTGAGGTCCTCGACCGCCAGCAAGGGCGGGCCGATCACGTTGCTTGCAGGCTTGCCGCCGGGCTCCGCTGCCAGCAGTTCCCGAGTGTACGGATGCTGCGGCGCGCGGAACAGTTCTTCGCACGATGCCTGTTCGACGATGCAACCTTGCTGCATGACACATACGCGGTGCGCAATTCTTCGCACAAGGTTCAAATCATGGCTGATCAGCAGCAAGGCCATGCCCAATCGGGCCTGCAATTCCTTGAGCAATTCGAGGATTTTCAGCTGAACGGTCACGTCCAGCGCGGTGGTCGGCTCGTCGGCGATCAGCAGTTCCGGCTCGTTGGCCAGGGCCATGGCGATCATCACCCGCTGACGCTGGCCGCCGGACAATTCGTGGGGCAGGGCCTTGAGTCGCTTGTGCGGCTCGGGGATGCCGACCATCTCCAGCAGCTCCAGGGTGCGTTTGGTCGCGACCTTTCCGGTCAGGCCCTTGTGGATGCCCAGCACTTCGTTGATCTGTTTCTCGATCGAGTGCAGGGGATTGAGCGAGGTCATCGGCTCCTGGAAAATCATCGCAATCCGGTTGCCGCGAATGTGGCGGATGGTTTTTTCTTTCAGGTCCAGCAGGTTCTGCCCGGAATACAAGATGGTGCCGGACGGATGCCGGGCGAGCGGGTAGGGCAGCAGGCGCAGGATCGAGTGTGCGGTGACCGATTTGCCGGAACCGCTCTCGCCGACCAACGCCAGGGTTTCACCGCGCTTGATGTCGAAGCTGACGCCTTCGATCGCTCGCTGGCAGCGATTGCCGACGACAAAATTGACGGACAGGTCGCGCACTTCGATCAGATTGTGTTGATTCATTTCACTTCCTCGGGTCGAAGGCATCGCGAGCGGACTCGCCGATGAACACCAGCAGACTCAACATCAAGGCCAGCACGGCGAAGGCGCTGATGCCCAGCCACGGCGCCTGCAGGTTGGATTTGCCCTGGGCCACCAGTTCACCCAGGGACGGGCTGCCCGCCGGCAAGCCGAAGCCGAGGAAGTCCAGGGCGGTCAGCGTACCGATGGCGCCGGTGAGGATGAACGGCATGAAGGTCATGGTCGAGACCATCGCGTTGGGCAGGATGTGACGGAACATGATCGCGCCGTTTTGCATGCCCAGGGCGCGCGCGGCGCGCACGTATTCCAGGTTGCGCCCACGCAGGAATTCGGCGCGCACTACGTCCACCAGGCTCATCCACGAGAACAGCAGCATGATCCCCAGCAACCACCAGAAGTTGGGCTGCACGAAACTGGCGAGGATGATCAGCAGGTACAGCACCGGCAATCCGGACCAGATTTCCAGGAAGCGCTGCCCGGCCAGATCCACCCAGCCGCCGTAGAAACCCTGCAAGGCTCCGGCGATCACGCCGATGATCGAGCTGAGCACGGTCAGGGTCAGGGCGAACAGCACCGAAATGCGGAAACCGTAGATCACCCGGGCCAGCACGTCGCGGCCCTGATCGTCGGTGCCCAGCAGGTTGTCCGTCGAG